>CALZMS010000151.1 GCA_945788595.1 uncultured Lachnospiraceae bacterium | reverse complement strand
AGTTTTCCCGCAGCCGAGAAGGCCCACATACATATCAATCTGACAGGACATTTTTGAATCCTCCGTGGTAGTAGTAACTTTATGTGCTGATTTCAGTATAGGGGACATTCTGAAAAAACACAACAGGTAATAGTATAGCAGAACAAGTGAAAGTCGTTGTCATATTACATGGCCAGAGAAAGCTGCACATACAGTAGCTCATCGTAATTTCTGAAATCAATATCCGTCAGTTCGGTGATCCTGCGTAGACGATATTTCAAGGTATTCAGATGTACGTGGAGCAAATCTGCAGCCTCGGATTGACGGCAGCCGCTGCGTACATAAGTGTGCAGCGTTTCCAGAAGCTGTGTTTCACTTTCTGCATCATATTTTTTCAGAATACCGATGGCAGGATGAAGAAGATGAGAGCTCATAGGCGTATTTCTGAGATTTTGCAGGAGGTAGGGCATAGCCAGATCGCGACAATAGCGGATACCTGGCTGAGGTGTGTCGCCAAGGGCAAAAAGGCACTGCTGGTAGCCAACATACAGAAACTCCAGTTCCGGCACAGGCATGGAAATGCCTATCGCAGTGTTCCGAGCGGGGATCCGCTGCTGAATAAATGACAGTACATTGTTCAGACGGTTTTCTTCTGTCAATATTACAACTTTGTCTTCGTATTCACAGCATATACTCGCTGCGTCAGATTCTTCCAGTTCAGTACAGAGCATCCGTCGGAAAGTGTAATTCTGAATGACGAGACTCTGAAAAATCAACAATATGGCTGTAGAAGAAAAATTAAGATGCCGGGAGAATTTGTCAGCGACAGCAGGTGTTACATTGTCGTTTTCAAGAAGCTGTACCATGATGGAATGGTTTGATTTACGGATGGACGTACTGGCTGTGAATTCCTCCGCATCAGCACAGAATTTTGCCAGAGAGGATTCTATACTGAGGCAAAAGGAAATGTCATTTTTCTGTCTGGGGAAGAGCATGATAAATCCCACCCGCTCATTGTCCTGGTACAGATACATAGATACGCTGCCTATATTCGGATTGTCAAGAATATGAAAGTACTGGGGAGTATCTGTTAAGTCATGGCTTATATTTCCTTTGCTGTCAACAATGACCTGTCCGATGGAAGCGGAACCCAGAAGAGAATTTTTTGTCAGATGAGACATATTCTCTTCTGATGGCATATTCTCTTCGTGACACAACCCAAGAAGGATGCCATCTATATCAAAAACGAAAACAGGGCAGGCAACAGCTTTTTCGATAATATTTAAAATATCCTGCAACGGTTTGTGATCAGCAGAAGCTGTGTAAAGCTGATGTTCCAGCTGCGAATAAAACTCAAAGGCAGAAAGGACATCATTCAGAAGAGTTTCGTATTCAGTTCCATGACAGAGGATCTGATTCTGACCATGAGCCAGCAAAAGTGCGTCTTCATAGCGTGGATCCTGAAAATATCCGCTGGCTTTTCCAAGATAGACATAATCCAGCGAGTAATCTAAAGGCTGCTCCGTAAAAAAACGTACTCCGCGAATGGTTTGCGCGTCATCAATGATATGGACTTCAGGAGTATATTTTTCAAGATACTTTGCAATTAATGACATACTGAGATACATGGGTTCCTCCTTTTGTCTGAAATATACAAATGCATTTATAAATATGAATAAAAATATCGTATGGGTGAGACGTAGACGATGAAAGAAATTTGAGAATATAATGTATATATCATTATAAATGGCGCTGTTAAAGAATACAAGTACAGGCTTGTCCTGATTAAACAAAGGGGGAAATAGTATGGCTGAAGGTATGCAGTTTGATTTTAAAGGAAATTATCTTAACTTTTTGCAGCATAAACCGACATCGCTAATTCCGAATTCATTCGTTGGCAACAAAATATATGGTTTTGGTGCCATTAATGGACCGGCAATCGAAAAAGGTGCGCAGTTTGGCAACTGTATGGATGGATTTGGTATCAAATGGGAATATCCGTCCACAGGCGGAGGTGCAGCTGTACCTGATGTAAACTATACAATCATGGATGATGTTACCGAATGGAGAGAAAAGGTTACGATTCCGGATCCTTCCACATATGACTGGAAGGCTGACTTTGAAATGGAATGCCGCATGATAGGTACTCCGGATCGTGAAAAAGAACTCGTGGATTTTGGATTTGGTAACGGTGTTTTTGAACGTCTGGCAGCATTGATGGGATTCGAGGATGCTCTGGTTGCCATGGCAATGGAACCGGAGGAAACCTATGCTTTAATGGAGGCGATTACAGATTATAAGGTTGAGGCTCTTGATTATATTATTGAGGCTTACCATCCGGATACGATTACTTATTTTGACGATGTGGCTACGCAGAGAGATTTGTTTATGTCGCCGGAAACCTATCGCAGTCTGATCAAACCGCATCATAAACGTTTTGCGCAGGAATGTCTGAAAAGAGGAATTATGCCCATATATCACTGTTGCGGTCATGCAGAAGCTATCGTAGAAGATATGATTGATTGTGGATGGGTAGCCTGGTCCTCGGTTCAGCCCAGTAATGATATTTGTCATCTGATTGAGACCTATGGAGACCGTATCGGATTTGTGGGAGGATATGATACAAACGGTCTTCCGGCTATGATACCAATGGGCTTCCGGCAAGAGAGGATGCACCGGCGGAAGTGGTTGTGGAAGAGGTAAAACGTTGTCTGGATACCTATGGAAGATATCATAAAGGATATTGTTTCTTTGGTTTCCGTTATGTGAATTCTCTTGATCCAAAGGTTCTGGGAGAAGCAATGGGAAGTATTGCTCAGACTGCAGTAGAATATGGATTTGAGCTTCTGGCTGCAGGAAAATAATTTAAAAACGGAAATGAAAAAAAGATCTGAGCCGCCGGCTCAGATCTTTTCTACCTTAATCATATTTGTATTTCCCGGTTCTCCGTTTAACACACCGGCGGTCAGGACAACATTATCTCCCGGATGGAGATTGTATACCTCCTTGGCCTGCTTCAGGTCGTTGTCGAAGATCCTGTCAATGGACTCATAAGTGGGACATAGTACCGGAGTAACGCCCCAGCTTAAGTTCAGCTTGCGCCAGCCTTTTTCGGAGGCGGTCATGCCCAGAATATCGATGGGACAGCGGAAACGGCTCACCATGCGGGCGGTGGTACCGGTCAGAGAGTTTACCACGATACATTTGGCACCGATATCTGTGGCCATAGCGCAGGTGGCATGGGATACGGCGTCCAGATTGTTTTTGATGGTAAAGTCAGCGGAGCGGAAACGTTTAGTATAGTTGGTGCTGTTTTCGGTAAATTCCAGAGTCTCCACCATGTTGCGGATAGCTTCCACCGGATATTTTCCGGAAGCGGTCTCTCCGGAGAGCATTACAGCTGAGGTACCGTCGTAAACGGCGTTTGCCACATCAGACAGCTCGGCTCTTGTGGGACGCGGATTGTAGATCATGGATTCCAGCATCTCTGTGGCAGTGATGACACGTTTGCCCAGCAGACGGCATTTGTTGATCAGATATTTCTGTACTGCAGGTACTTCATGGGCAGGAATCTCCACACCCAGATCACCGCGGGCAATCATGATACCATCGGCAATTTCGCAGATCTCGTCAATATGATCCACACCGGAACGGTTCTCAATCTTGGCAATCAGGTCGATATTTTCTCCGCCGTTTTCATTCAGGAACGTGCGCATGTCCAGAATATCCTGCTTCGTGGATACGAAAGAGGCTGCTACGAAGTCCACATCGTTTTTGATGCCGAACAGCAGGTCTTTTTTATCCTGTTCGCTTAAGAAATCGTGCTTCATGACCTTTCCCGGGAAGTTCATGCTCTTTTTGTCGGAAAGAGGTCCGCCGATGACCACCTGGCATTTGGCGGTGGTATCGGTAAGTTCCAACACTTTAAAGATAACAAGTCCATTATTGACCAGGATCGTGTCACCAACCTCCAGATTGTGCATCAGCTGGTCATAGTTTACGGAAACCATGGATTCGTTACCGACGATCTGCTCTGTAGTAAAGGTAAAGATGTCGTTATCTTTAAGCAGGATCTTTCCGTTTTCGAAGGTACCGATGCGAT
>CALZMS010000150.1 GCA_945788595.1 uncultured Lachnospiraceae bacterium | reverse complement strand
GGCTGCCAGTCCATACCGTAGATCTCATGGATCTGCTGACTGTACTGTCCCGGCGCGTCATATACGATCAGCGGTTTTTCCACCGTGATCCGCGGTTTTCCACCCTTCAGGGCTTCGATGAGCACCATATTCGGCTCCCTGTCCACAAAGGGATACACCAGCTGCATCCGCTTTGGCTCCAGTCCGTATTTCATCATGACACCCATAATCTCCGCCAGCCTGAAGGGGCGGTGCACCATATACAGCCTTCCCTTTGGCTGCAGCAAAAGGGCGCTCTGACGAATCACATCCTCCAGGGTACAGAGAACTTCATGGCGGGCTATGGTCTTTGCTTCCAGCGCATTGGTCAGTCCATGCTGCCCGGTCATGTAAGGCGGATTACAGGTAACCACAGAAAAAGAGGCTGCGCCAAACAGCTCTGCAGCCTCCTTAACATCTCCCTGTACGATATGCACACAATCCTCCAGATGGTTCAGAGCCACGCTTTTTTTCGCCGTATCGGCACTGCGTTTCTGTATCTCCAGCCCCCAGAATGCTTCTCCCTGCGTTTTTGCCTTCAGAAGAATCGGGATCACCCCGGAACCGGTGCACAGATCCATCGCCTTTTCGCCCTTTTTTACCCGGGCAAACCAGGACAGAAGCACCGCGTCGATGCCATAACAGAAGTCTTTCGTCTGCTGAATCAGCTTATAGCCGTTTTGCAGATCATCCAGTCTTTCTCCCTCGGCAAGTACGATATCCATGTACATATCCTTTCTAAATCAATTCTCTTTCTCCAGGTTTGCGCAGGCTTTGACTTCCTCTGCCGACAGCTTTACTTTCTTATGGCGAGGCTTGAATTTCAGCTCTTCCACCCTGTACTCCTGGATCTCCTTCTCGTCGTTGACATCCACCAGCACCTTCACCAGCTGTCTGAGCACATTGACGCTGCTTACCTCTCCCTTCAGTCCATCCGGTGTAGTCACATAATCGCCTATTGCAGGAAGCTTCTTGTTCAGATACTCATAAGTCTCCTGTTCATTTTTCAGGCAGCACATCAGTCTGCCGCATACACCGGAAATCTTGGTGGGGTTTAAGGACAGATTCTGCTCCTTAGCCATCTTAATGGACACCGGCGCAAACTCTGACAGGAACGTATGACAACACAGCGGTCGTCCGCAGATGCCGATCCCTCCCAGGATCTTCGTCTCATCCCTGACACCGATCTGACGAAGCTCAATACGTGTCTTGAACACTGCCGCCAGATCCTTTACCAGCTCACGGAAATCGATACGTCCGTCCGCGGTAAAGTAGAACAGTACTTTATTATTGTCAAAGGTGTATTCTGCCTCGATCAGCTTCATATCCAGATGATGCTCATGGATCTTTTTCTGGCAGATCTGGAAAGCTTCCTTCTCTTTTTTGCGGTTGTTTTCCTCCCGTGCATCATCCTTGGGCGTAGCCACACGGATCACGCTTTTTAACGGCTGGATCACCTTTTCCTCACTGACTTCTCTGGGGCCAAGTACAACAAAACCATATTCAACGCCCCTGGCCGTCTCCACGATAACATGGTCACCCTCATATACGGGATAATCCTTGGGGTCAAAATAATAGATCTTGCCCACATGGCGGAAACGCACTCCAATTACTTTTATCATATCAACTGCTCCTTAATTTTCACGGATTGTCAGAAGCAGAAGCTCAATGCTCAGTTCGAAATTTACATTGGACTTCAGCCTCGTTTTTACTTTTTCTATGGCATTCAGGATCTCCTGCAGTCCTTCATAGGAACTCTGGCTGGCACGCTTTTTGATCATATCCAGCTGACGTCTGAACACCAGCTTATCTATCTCTGCCGTTGCTTTAAACAGCA
Organism: uncultured Lachnospiraceae bacterium; assembly: GCA_945788595.1. GTDB lineage: Bacteria > Bacillota > Clostridia > Lachnospirales > Lachnospiraceae > UBA11957. The sequence goes on along the minus strand of CALZMS010000150.1, from coordinate 2,272 downwards.
GCACGTCCCGAAACCACATGGTAAACAGTTCCAGGTATTCGTTAATGTTCGCTTTTTCCTCTGTCAGACGCTTCACACAGTCATTGACCTGTACCATAGGCATATGATAAGAACGCGAAAGGATCTCCACACACGTATCTACCCGCCCGTGGAACTCTCCTGAAGTGGCTATCTCTTTGGCTTTCCCTATATTTCCCTGGGCATAGGCAGCGTCCAGCTCAGCATAATAATCCGGCACATCACAAGCCTGCATCAGGTATTTCTTTACCTTTGGCTCACTGACAAGGCGCATGGCCAGATGTACGCAGCGGGAACGGATCGTCGGCAAAAGCATATCCACATTATCGGTCAGAAGAAAGATCTTGACATACTTCGGCAGATCCTCCAACGTCTTTAACAAGGCATTCTGTGCCTGCACCGTCATCTTCTCCGCTTCCGGCACGATATAGATCTTATACGGACTGCACTCCGGACGGATCAGGATATCGTCCACCAGCTGGGCGCGGATCTCATCGATACCGATGCTGGCCGGTTTTTCATGATACACAGTAATGATATCCGGATGATTGCGGGTCTCTGCTTTTTTGCAGGAAGGACATTCCAGGCAGGGCTCAATGCCATGCTTTTCGCACTGTAGCGTCATAGCCAGAATCCCGGACAGAAGCTTCTTTCCGGTTCCCTTTTCTCCGTAAAAAATATAGGTCTGCGCTACTTTATCGGTTTTAATAATATTTTGTAAATAATCAACGACCTCTTCCAGGCCGATCACACTGTCAAATCCTGGCATGGTACCCTCCTGTGTCTGTCACTTTCTGAAAATTGCCTTTTTCTATACGTCTGCCTGGGAAATGTCTCCAGCAAGCATCCTTCTGGATTATGAGCTTTTTGCCTCTACAGATGCTTTTGGGCAGGTTTTCTGTTCTGTATACTGAATCCCGGTGATTTTTTATTATAACATATTGCACAATAAACAGAAAGTTTATTGTTTAGTATATCATAGATTTTATCTTTATTTCAATCTCTGCCATACATTCCTCTAAATTTGCATTGGCATACCGACAGCTTATTCCGGCATCTGCAAGTTTATCCTCCGAAAAGTCCTCACTGTCTGCCAGAAATCTCCGGCACAGCTCCGCATACCGCGGATTTTTCTGCATTTTTTCCCGGGTCAGCGCACGACTCAGACGCTCCCCGTCTTCTACCTCGATATACAGAGGCACCATCGTCTCTTCACCGAAATAGGCTTTCATTTTCTGATAGGACTCCAGCGTTCCTATGCCCAGATAATCGTAATTTTTCAGATCAATCTGCCCGTCATCCGCCGTAAAATAATGCCAGATGCCATGAACCGTATCGTAGGAACGAAGCTCGATCAGACGCCCCTCTTTCTGAAGCTCGTGGAGCTTCTGTTCGTCCGTAAAGTAATATTCTCTTCCCTGCTTCTCCCCCTCACGGACAGGGCGGGTAGTATATAAAACGATCCTTCTCAGATTCAGATCCTCATTTTCCAGCAATTTCTGGTATATGGTATCTTTCCCGGAAGCGCTCTTTCCCATTAAATAAAAAATGCGGTGCATGGTGACTCCTTTTTTCGTCCATTTCTTCTGCTGTCTGACTTTGAAAGCGGATATTTTTCATATTTATCGCGTCCGCTCAGAATAGTTACATTTTATCATACTTTTTTCAATTGTACTGCATTTTTTTCGTTTCCGTAGATTCCTTCATTCAACGAAAAATCTACGCATAATCAAAGTTGTTGATATGTCTGCCCTCATGAGATGCAAACTTGAGGTTTTTCTCCCCACTTCTTCTTAATCACCCAAATATCATTATAAGAAAATCCGTTACAAACATATCTGTAAAACAGTGCAAACCTGCATTCTTCACGGATTTTCTTATGATAATAGATAATTAATCAAGCCCAAAACAAGTAAAGGGAACACACCAATAACTGATTAATCAGCTATTTTACGATCCCCTTTACTTTTCAAGTTTTCATTTTTCGTTTATGTCTATGCATTTTTCATAACAAATGTTCTGTTTATGCCAACACATACTTTTATTTATATTGCATCGCTTGCCGCTACAGCGTCTCTAGTCTCACTGACGAATATCCACCAGCCCTGTCTCAAGAACCATATCTGAAAACTCCTCACTGGCACCGTCTCCCGACAGATTCAGATACATATGCGAAAGATCCTTTTCATTGACGATCCATCCCATTTTGATCTGGACGCTTTCTCCCGGTTTCAGGCTGGAAATATAATTTCCG
>CALZMS010000149.1 GCA_945788595.1 uncultured Lachnospiraceae bacterium | reverse complement strand
GCTCGCTAAAGTCGCGCGATGTTTATGAATATACTGAGCGGTCAGCCGCCGATTTGATGTAGCACCTGTTCTATGAACAGATTTACTTTACTGACTATCGTTATATTTTATTCAGACTGCACGCTCTGGGCGTAATCGTCCATGGCCTGTGTGTTTACTTCGTATACTGTTACTTCTGAGGCTTTGGCTTCTGCTGCTTTCTGGTATACAGATACGCCACACCAGGCTACCAATCCGCAGAGTACCAGTCCGGTCAGTCCGTACTCGATCCGGCGGATCAATTTTTCCTTTTTCATGGTCTTTTCGCGGTTGGCTTTTTCTTTTTTATAACGATCAACTTTTTCCTGACTCATGGGTAATTCTCCTTTTTTTACAGTCTTTGGACAGTATACACCTTTTTTGCTCTGTTGTGAAGTTCTTTCCCCCGTTTCACGAAAGATTCACCAAAGGTATCCTTTGTATTCTATTTTTCGGATTTTCAATACAAATCCATCCGGATGTACTGATAAATCCATACTTAAAGTACCAGAACCACGCCGCCGTCGTTGGCGTACATAGAAGTTACTCCTGCTGCCGGAATCACGTATACTTCCGGGATCACCAGCTGCTTTTTGAGTTCGTCAGCAACCAGACGGGCCCGTGATTCGCAGTTACAGTGAGCAACAGCAGCTCTGCGGATCGTTCCAGGACGAATGTCCTTCATGGCAATGGATGTCATTAGTTTCAGTGCTTTGCTGCTGCCCCGGGTCTGGTCCAGCTGTGTGATCGTGCCTTCAGGTGTGGAACCCATAATAGGCTTGATTTTCAAAGCGGAAGCCACAAAGGCTTTGATGCGGCTCAGGCGTCCGTTTTTTCTGAGAGTTTCCAGATTGTCCAGTACAAAATACGTATGCTGCTGCTCTATATAAGCTTCTGTGCCTACCACTACTTCTTCGAAGGAAGCATTCATATTCTCCAGTTCCTGGATCTGCATACCGATCAGGGTCTCTCCCACGGACGCGCTACAGGAATTGAATACATGACAGCGTTTGCCGGGATTTTCATCTTCGTACATACGGGCTGCAAGAAGGGCGCTGTTGTAAGAACCACTGAGTTCTGCAGACAAAGTCACGATATATACACGATCTGCGTCTTCACATACCTTTAAAAAGGCATCCGGTGAGGGGCAGGCAGATTTCGGACATGTCTCGCAGGCAGCTACTTTTTTCAGGAAGTCCAGCTGATCAAAGGTCTCATCGTCGATGATGACATCATCTCCTACCTGCAGGGTAAGCGGAACGGATACAATATGCGGATCCGCTTTCATCTCCGGTGTCAGGTCACCGCAGCTGTCAATGATAATTCTATATTCCATAGTCGTTCCTCTTTTTTTAGATAAATTATAGTATTGTTTTTATTATAGCATATCCTATAATACGCCGCAATGAAGGAAAATGCCGCATGAACATTTTTGTCCATGCGGCAAAATAAAAATCTATCTTTCTTCTATATCCACAAATTCCTCGTGATGTCCTACATATTTGTATGCCGGACGAATGATCTTTCCTGCGTTCAGAAGCTCCTCCAGACGGTGGGCACTCCATCCTGCCATACGGGAAATGGCAAAGAAGGGAGTAAACAGTTCCTTCGGGATGCCCAGCATGGTGTATACGAAGCCGCTGTAGAAGTCTACGTTTGCACACACATTCTTGAACAGTTTTCTGTGTTCCATGACCAGTGTACTGGCCAGGCGTTCCACCATTTCGTAAAGAGCGAATTTCTCCATTTCTCCCTTTTCCTCTGCCAGCTGGCGGGCATATTCTTTGAGAATAACTTCACGGGGATCGGAAAGGGTGTATACGGCATGTCCCATACCATAGATCAGTCCGGAGCGGTCAAAGGCCTTCTTATCCAGGATTTTCTGCAGATAGGCGCTGACTTCTTCTTCGTTTGTCCAGTCGTTTACATTAGCCATGATATCTTCAAACATTTCCTGCACTTTCAGATTGGCTCCGCCGTGTTTCGGGCCTTTCAGTGAACCAATGGATGCGGAAATTGCGGAATATGTATCCGTTCCTGAGGAAGTCACTACATGGTTAGTAAAGGTAGAGTTGTTACCGCCGCCATGCTCTGCATGAAGCATCAGGGCCACATCCAGTACTCTGGCCTCCAGCTCTGTATACTGTCCGTCATCTCGTAACATCAGCAGAATATTCTCCGCAATGGAAAGTCCTCTTTTTGGATTACGAATTAAAAGGGTCTCATCCTTACGGAAATGACGGTAAGAATGATATGAATAAATAGCGATGATCGGCATTTTCGCGATCATTTCCAGAGACTGGCGCAATACATTCTCTACCGAAACGTCTTCTGGATTTTCATCATAGGTATATAAGGTCAGCACACAGCGCTGCATGGCATTCATGATATTGGCATTGGATGCTTTCATGACTACGTCACGGACAAACCGGCCATTCAGGTTCTGCAGATCAAACATGACGTCCAGAAACATTTTGAGCTGATCCTTTGTAGGAAGCTTTCCAAACAGTAACAGATAAATCGTTTCTTCAAAACCGTATTTACGGCCTTTCAGTCCATTCACCAAATCCCGTACGTTGATTCCCTGAAAATACAGAGATCCTTCTGCCGGAATACGGCGGCCATTGATCAGCTGATAACCATTTACATCTGAAATTTCCGTCAAACCGGTCAATACACCTTTACCGGCTGAATCACGCAGGCCACGTTTTACATCATATTCAATATATAAATTGGGATTGATCCTGTGGCTGTGCAGCAGTTCGTTTTCCAGGCAGCCAATCTCTTTTTCCAGCATTTCTGTATTGGCAGTCATTACTTCATCCTTCATAATAATATTCCTCCTCGCTTCGGTCATTATACGCTATCATCACCTGATTTTCAATCATTTTTGAACAACTATATTCCTATTCTTGCATATTTTGTGTTGAAAATGTATTTTTTTTCAATTTTTCATGTATTTTTTGCAAGTTAGTAAATTATGTGAAACAGTTTTTTCTTCTTATATTTATTGTCCGCGTCCGAGGAAGTAAATGAAACACTTCTTTCTTTACTTCTGTCTTCAGTGTAATGGGAATTGACACAAAATATCTTTTTGTGATAGATTAATCAGGAAAGGAGCCACATCATCATGCTTGCACTTCAGATACCTGACGTCAAATCTTTTATGTCCATGCTGCTTTTGCGGGATACTTTTGACGCTTTTCTTTTAAAAGAGGCGGAAATTACCACCTTTGTAACCCATGCCATTGACGGAGTTCTGCATCCGGCTTTTTTTGACGATGCTTCCTTTAAGGATGAGTATGTTTCGTGGAGGGATGTTAAAGGATATTGTTATTCTGTCATTAAGGGGAAACGTACGCCGCTGCATTTTCGCTTTGTTTTTCGCCTGAACAGGAGTAATACGGAGAAGCTTATTTCCCAGAACCGGCTGGATATTGATCCAGAGGAGATAGCGGGACTGTATCTGAACTGTCAGTTTGACGGGAATCGGCTGATCTGTACTACAGGGACGGCGCTGACTTATTTTTCGCTGGATCGGGTGCTGGATCATTTGTGGGATGATATGGTGGAAAAATTCTTCCAAAAAAATAAAATTTTCTTTGTACAGTCTTGATTAGCATTGTGAGGCCCCGAGCTCTGCCCGTCCGGCTCCTGTATATATACTTTGTCTGCGCTCGCTCCGAGCCTAAGGTCTCGGAGTCGTGCTCGGCAAGGAGCTTGAAAAGTATATATACAGGAGCCGGACGGGCAGAGCTCGGGGCCATTTACTTTGTTGGAGATAGGGGGGGATGGCATTATGCCATTCCCCTATTTGGTCAGGAGCATGAGGATGTCGTTGCTTCTGGCGATGAATTTGGTCATTTCGTCCGGGGACAGGGGTTTGTGGCTGAGGAGGGCCAGATCGTAGAGCTGTTCGCAGATCATGGGTACGTGCTCTCCTTCTTTGTTGTTTACCACGTATTCTACCAACGGGTGGTTGGCGTTGAGTACGAGGGTCATGCTTTCGCCGCCGAACATGCTGGCATCCATGCCGTACATTTTCATCATTTCCTGCATACGGCGGGTCTCTTCGCTTAAGGTTACCATGGCGGCTACGTTGGCGTTTTTGAGTCTTTCGACTTTTA
>CALZMS010000148.1 GCA_945788595.1 uncultured Lachnospiraceae bacterium | reverse complement strand
CGAAGATAGGCAAGGGTGTTTTTCATTTCCTGCGTCACAGAGCCATTGACCATATTTCCGTTTTCATCCTCGATCCACTTGCCGGGATAAGCGTGAAAATAGTCAAACAGCGGATCCAGAGAAAAACAGATATCCGACTGCCCCACCAGACTGGGAGCAAAGGCAAGCCCCACATTACCATCTTCACTGTCACCGGGATTTTCCTGTGCAAAAATACGGATGATCTCCATAGCTTCTTCCATGGTCTCCGGCTCTTTAAGCCCCAGCTTATCGATCCAGTCCTTGCGCATCCACAGAAGGCTTGGACCCGTATACACCTCCGTCTCCGGAAAAGCCATCAGTTTTCCGTCGTAGGTGACCATGCCCAGCTTGTCCTCGCCGTAACTGTCGTACATTTCCTTGATTCTGTCACTGGTACAGTTTTCATACACCGGCGTAAGATCCTCGATCAGATCCTGCTCTACCAGAAGATCCAGAATCTCCTTGCTGGTCACCAGCATGATGTCCGGGAGATTTTCCTCCTGGATCGCCATCAGCTCCAATTGCTCGTACTGCACAGAACCCATACCCTCAAAAGCGTCTTCATTCTGCACATTCAGAAGCTCCCGCAGATAGCGGGTATAATTATTATCCTCATAGGTATCCGCGGAGGGCATATTGGAATTATTTTCCGAGGTCATTTTCCCCAGAGTATACGTTACCAGCTCCGGATAACGGCCAAGAGGGGTGGTTTCTGCCGTCTCCCACATAGCTTCTTTCATAGACTCTGTTATGGTATCTTCATGGACGACACTGACAGAAGCTTCTTCCTGCGTCGTATACTCTGTCTTTGCTGTACAGCCGTTAAGTGCTGTGACACCCAGAAGGGCCAGCGCCGCCAACCATCCTTTTTTACTGGTCTGTTTCATCTGCAATACCTCTTCCTGCCTCAGATAGCTGTTTAGGGATACGCACCACGACCCTGGTACCCTCTCCCGGTTTACTTTCAAACCACATAGAAGCAGCCTTTCCGTACAAAAGTTCCAGACGCTCATTGACATTGCGCACACCGTATCCTTCGGCATTAATGCTCATCAGACTGCGGCACATTTTCTCGTCCATCCCAACGCCCGTATCTTCTACTTTCCATACGATACTGTCTTTTTCATCGCGGCAGGTGATCTTTAATTTCTTTTCTCCATCTGTTTTCAGATTCAGTCCGTGCTCCAGAGAATTTTCCACCAGAGGCTGCAGCACCAGATTAGGCATCTCGTACATTAAGACTGCGTCATCGATCTCATATTCCACAGTGAAATCGTTATCGTGCATGACCAGCTGGATATCCAGATAAGAGCGGATATTCAACAGCTCATTCTGCACCGTAATCAGATTCTTTCCTTTATTTAATGTAGTGCGGTAAAAATCAGAAAGAGCCAGGGTCACATGACTGATATCATCCTGTCCTGATGCCAGTGCCTTCCAATTGATGACGGACAGGGTATTGTATAGGAAATGGGGGTTGATCTGAGCCCGCAGTGCCTTCATTTCCAGACGCTGCTGCCGGATTTTGCCTTCGTACACCTCTCGAATCAGCTTATTGATCTCTGCCAGCATATTTTTAAAGCTTCGCACCAGAACACCGATCTCATCCCGGGAGGTATCCACCACATCAATATGACGGTCCTCTGGCTCCATCTCATTAATGCTTCTTGTCAGCGTCTCGATCCGGCGCACCATGATCTGGCTCATATATCTGCTGACCAGTACGATCAGAAGCAGACAGACCGTGATCACCACCAGGATACGTCTCAGCATCGTGTAGAATTCCTGATAAATAGCCGCTTTCTGCATAAACACACAGATCGATACGGGAAGATTCTGTATCTCCCGGCGCACGATGGTATACTGCCCGGCCAGTTCTTCGTAGCTCATTCCCGCACCGTAGGCAGAATTCATGAACAGAATATTGTTGTCTTCATCCACCATCATAATGCCGGCGCCGTCTTTTTCAAAATACTTCATGGGGTCTGTAAATCCCTGTAATGTACAATAGATTCCCAGATATGCTTCAGACTCATGAAATCCGGGGAATCTGCGGATGATCAACAATTTCTGGTGACCTTCGTCCGGCCAGACCCAGATACCTTCCACAGAGGATTCCAGCCTGTCAAACCAGGGCATATCTTTGATCTCTGAAAGCGGCACCAGTGTGGTGCCATGAGCCGTCTCAATATTGTCGGAATAGATTGTCAGATGATCGATATTTTCATGATAAAATTTCGGCATATTCAAAACAGTATCCACCACATAGGTATAATCGTAATACACCTCATAGGTCTTCTCCTGCTTTTTGTCCAGGATTCCCTGCAGTTCTGAATCAAACACCGTATAGGTCAGAAGGTTGTCATAGATGTCCACCTGCTGCTCGATGGAATCCCCCACCTGTTTTAAGGATACTTCTATAGCCTCCTGCTCCCGTTCCAGCAGGATATGGTTAAAGCCGCTGATCATAAATACAGCAACAACGCACAGCGGGATCAGACCTACCAGGATCATTACCAGATTCAATTTTCGACGGTATTTCTGATTTTTAAACCAGGAGATTATTTGTATAATCCATTTTTTCATTATTTACTCCACAAAACATACGCTTGCAAACTGCACCTGAGCTTCAGGTATGCTTATTCCATCTCTCCATCGTTCTCTCCGCCCTTGCGGTATTTCTCCGGACTCATACCGGTGTATTCCCGAAAACTCTGACAAAAATATGACACATTGGAGAAGCCCACCTTTTCACAGACCTGTACGATCTTCATATCTGTAGTTGTCAAAAGCTCCTTGGCTTTTTCCATTCTGCACTGGCGGATATAACGGCTCAGCGTCATGCCGGTTTCCTTTTTAAATATGTAGCTTAAATACGTCTGGGACAGATATACCCGGGAAGCCAGCTGATCGATCCTGAGATCCTCGTCCACATGATACTGGATATACTGTCTTATACGCTCCACATCACTGCGGGCACTGCCGCTTTCCTCCAGACACTTTTTCTCAAATCTGTGAATACAGCCCTCAATGATCCCGCAGATGCTGCCAAGATTATTGGACTGATACACTTTTTCCACATCTGCTTTCATCTCCTCGGAACCCAGTGCCTGCATCTGCTCATAGATATCCCGGATCAGCTCCGTAAAAATAAACTTGATGTACATCTGGGAATCCATGGACGCTGTCCGGATCTGTTTACAAAGTTTATAATAGTTATCCCACAGCTGCGGGATCTCCTTTTTACGAATATTTTCCTGCAGAAGAGACTGAAAATCCGTCTTATCCTGTTTTCCTGTTTCTTCCACAATTTCACCGCTGTCGTAACCGAAGATATGGCTGTCCAGCTGATAAAATTTGTTTTCCAGCTGATTCTCCAGTTCCGTATACAGCTTTGGCAGACTATCCCTGTCTTTTACCAGTCTGCTGACGGCAATATAGGACTCCATGCCATACTCCTGCTTGAGCCACTCCTGAATAGCTCCGCCGATGCGCATATAATTATTGGATGCACTCTGATAAAACAAAAGCAGCAGCTGATTCATATCCAGCGACAAAAAATCCATCTCCCGGTCAAGAAATGCCGGCAGCTTTTTCTCCAGCTCTGTTTCATGAGATTCCACAAAATTATCTTCTGTCTCCAAAAGCATCATGCACTGAATCTTGTTGAACAGCTCCGCCTTTTCCGGATTGCTTTTTAAAAGCTCCGCATAGGTATCTTTTCCTGTTTCCAGATACATCTGCAGATAATGGTGATACAGATACTGGCGGCTTTCTCTCTGATTTTCCTTCTCCTGTTCCTTCTGTTCTAGCATACGCAGGATCTTGCGGATGGTTTCTTCAAACTCCTGGGGCTTGACCGGCTTTAGGATATAATTGCTGACACCATTGCGGATGGCCTTCTGGGCATAATCAAACTCCCCGAAGCCGCTGAAAATGGCAATAGGTATCTGGGAGCCGTATTCCCGGATCTTCTCGATCAGCTCTATACCATCCATCTGGGGCATCTTGATATCCGTCAACACCATATCCGCCGTATCCTCGCGAAGCATACGCAAAGCTTCCACACCATTGGACGCTTCCCGGATTTCAAAATCCTCGGGCATACGCTGAAGAAGCATACG
>CALZMS010000147.1 GCA_945788595.1 uncultured Lachnospiraceae bacterium | reverse complement strand
CCCGGCGTCCCTCCGCAACCACAGATGGCATACTGGAAAACTTAGAATCCAGAAGAACGAGATCCGAGGTCTGGGCAGCGGCGTCAGAGCCGGAGGCCATGGCGATACTGCAGTCGGCATCTTTCAAGGCCAGTACATCGTTGACACCGTCACCGGTCATGGCTACGGTGTGGCCTGCTTCCTGTAATGCTTTGACAAATTTTCGCTTCTGGTCGGGGGTGACACGGCCAAATACAGTGTATTCGCATACGGCGTCACGGATCTCTTCGTCAGATGTCAGTGTCCGGGCGTCCACATAGTGTTCGGCATCCTGAATACCGGCTTTTGAAGCTACTTCCGAAACAGTGACCGGATTATCCCCGGAAATGACTTTAATAGCGACTCCTTGCTCAGCAAAATACCGGAAGGTATCCGGTGCCTCTGCCCGGATCTTATTGGACAGTAGGATAAGGCAAAGAGGAGTAAAGTCTTTACAGAGGGCTTCTCCTTTGGGATCTTCTGCATAGGTACCGAAAATCAGAACACGATAGCCTTTTGCACTGTAACCGGTAATACATTCTTCGTACTCTTCGTAGTCTTCCCGGAGAACAAATTCCGGAGCACCTAGAACGTAGGTGGAATCCTCGGAAAAAGCAACAGCACTGTATTTGTATGCCGAGGAGAAAGGTACCACGCTCTGAGGTTTCGGCGAAGAGGACGATTTAAAATGACGCTTCAGAGTTTTCATGGTACTGTTATCAGCTTCCATACAGGAAACAAAATCGGTGATCTGCGCCTTGCAATCGTTGAGATCGGCCCCGTCTTTTAACGGGATCACATCGTCCACGGCCATTTCATTTTCCGTGATGGTACCAGTCTTATCTACACAGAGAACATCGACTCTGGCCAGAGTTTCGATACATTTCATATCGTGCACCAGTACCTTTTTCTGGGCTAGACGCATGACACTGACCACCAGAGCCACACTGGCCAGAAGGAACAGCCCCTCAGGAATCATGCCGATCACTGCGGCTACCATAGAGGTCACGCTGTTGCGGAAACCGGCTTTCTCAAAGAAAAACTGCTGGGAAAACAGGGTAATGCCGATGGGGATGATCAGGATACCGGCGATCAGTACAAGTTTGTTCAGTGAACGGATCATCTCCGTAGGTTCTTTCGGTTTATGGCGCTTCGCTTCCAGCGTCAGCTTGGAAATATAGGAATCCTCACCGACTTCTTCCAACTGAGCATAGCATTTTCCGCCGATAACAAAGCTTCCGGACAGAAGTGTGTCCCCGGCAGATTTGATGATCTCGTCGGCTTCACCGGTGATCAGAGATTCGTTGACCTGGATCTGCCCGTCCATGACGGTGGCGTCCGCCGGAATCTGGTTCCCGGCGGAGAATACAACGATATCGTCAAGTACCAGCTCCGATGACGGGATGGTTTTCATGTTTCCGTCCCGGATAACAGTGGTCTTTGGTGCATTGAGCATAGTCAGTTTGTCCAGAACCTTTTTGGAACGGATCTCCTGAATGATGCCGATAACTGTATTGGAAATGATGACCGGCAGGAAGGTAAGATCTCTGAATGATCCTGCAATGATCAGCAAAACGGCCAGGACAGCGAAGACTAGATTGAAATACGTAAATACATTAGTCTTGATAATGTCCTGAATGGATTTGGATGGAGGCTCCACTGGTGTGTTGACACACCCCTCAAGATTGCGCTGTTCTACTTGTTTGGCTGTCAGACCGGAATGAATGTCTGGAAAAAATCGCTGGTTAGTTGTCATAGTATGTCTCCAAAATGTAAAAGTAATAATAGCAATAGGACTATATTAAGGCAAATTATGGAAAAAAACAGCATCTTCACCTTTTTTTTAGAAAATCTTAACCAAATCTTTTTAATCTTCAGCCAGACGGACGGAAGAGATATCCGGCGCGATGGTCATGGAATAGTTGGTGTGATAGATCACAAATCCCGGTTTTGCGCCGTTTACCTTTTTAATATGCTTTCTCTGGATGTAATCGATATCCACTTTGGGAGCTTTGCGGCCCTTGGAATACCAAGCAGCCAGTGCAGCAGCTTCCTCAAAGGTGCGGTCCGGCAGTTCCGTGTTGCCGGATTTTACGATGACGTGAGATCCGGCCTGGCCTTTGGCATGGAACCACCAGTCGCTGCCGTTTGCTACTTTAAAGGTAAGTTCTTCGTTCTGAATATTGTTTTTTCCTACATAAATATCAAAACCATCGGAAGAAATATAATGGAAGGGCCTGCTGGTGGTACGTTCCTTTTTATTTTTGCCGGCGTGTTTTTTGATATAGCCGCTGGCGACGAGCTCCTGTCTGATCTGGGACAGATCGGCTTCTGACATGGCAAAATCCATGCTCATCAGGATCGTGTCCAGATGCTCTATTTCATCCCGGGTTTCCTGCAGAAGCGTGGTCAGCGCTTCCTTTGTTCGTTTCAGCTTTCCGTAGCGGTCAAAATATTTTTTTGCGTTTTCTGCTGGGGTCAGCTGGGGATCCAGCGGTACAGTCACGGTCTCGTTGGTATAATAGTTGACCGCTTCAAAGAATTTTACTCCAGGCTCAATGGAATATCCGTATGTGTGGATCAATTCTCCATAGATCCGGTACTTGTCCATTTTCTGGGTATCCTGCATCTGCTTTATTTGCAGCTGGAGCTTACGCTGATTTCTTTCCAGAGCGCTCTGCACGATCTTTCTGAGATCCGCGGATTTCTGGCGCATGCGGGTGACGATGTTTTTCTCGGCGTAATAGCGTTCCAGTACATCGGATATTGTGGAAAAATCGGCAGTATCATAACCCAGAAAAATCTGGTAGGGAAAACTGGTGTATTCTTTTGGCTCGTTCCCTTCGTAAACGATTTGTGGAGAAAAACTTCCTTTTTTTATTTCCATCATAAATAAAGACAGCTGCATATACAGTCCGGCCAGTTCATCCTCTGTATAGGCGCCGGAAGGACGGAAACTGTCCAGACCGGCCCGGTAACACAGTTCTTCAGATAGAATAGGGGAGATACCGGTCAGAGACTGATAGAGTGCCTTGGACAGATTGACGGGTTTTTCCCGCAGTTTGTCGATAAAAGTCTGCTGCGTGACAGTCCAGGGATCTTCCTTGCTCTGCGTATCAGGGATAAACCAGGTGCGGCCCGGCAAAACTTCACGGACAGAACTCATATTGGCAGATACGTGCTTGATGCTGTCGATGATACGATCGTTTTCGTCACAGAAAATAATATTGCTGTGTTTGCCCATTAGTTCTACGATCAGTTTTTTGTGACAGAGATCTCCCATTTCGTCCAGATGCTCGATATGAAAGCATATAATTCGTTCCAGTCCGGGCTGGGTAATCGCAGTGATCCGTCCGCCGCCGATATGCTTTCTTAACAGCATGCAGAATCCCGGCGCAGTCATGGGGCTGGGTTTGTTGTTTTGTGAAAGATATAATAGAGGAAGGGAAGCACTGGCAGAAATAAACAGCCGGTAATTCCCTTTTGCAGATTTTACGGTCAGTAACAGCTCGTCGGCCTCCGGCTGGGCGATTTTGGAGATACGTCCGCCTTCCAGAGCCTGCTGTAATTCATATTGAAGATTTGCTACGGTTATTCCATCAAATGCCATTTGTATGTCTCCTGTATTTCCTAATCCATATTCTGCTTTATTGTAACCCGAAAGTTGAAAATCAGCAAGACTTGCCGTCATTTTATGGATGAGAGAAAAAAGTACTTGTATTTCTGCAGTGAGTTGACATATAATAAATCAGTATGTACATGGCATAACTGTCGCCGTATTTACAATTCTATACGTGAAAGAAGTATTCAGCATGATCAAGAGCATGACAGGGTTCGGCAGGGCCGAATATCAGGATGAAAACAAAAAGATCACCGTGGAGATCAAATCGGTCAATCACCGATATCTTGATTTTAATATTAAGATGCCGAAAAAATTCAGTTTTTATGAGGCTTCGATCCGCGCTCTGTTAAAGGAATACATGAGCCGCGGTAAGGTAGATGTATTTATTACCTATGAGGATCTGACAAAGAGCCGCACCATGCTGCAGTTTAATGAGCAGATCGCTGCTGAATACATGCAGTATTTTGCAAAAATGTCACAGGATTTTTCCATTCAGAACGATGTGACGGTATCTATTCTCG
>CALZMS010000146.1 GCA_945788595.1 uncultured Lachnospiraceae bacterium | reverse complement strand
CCTTATGGCGGATACACCATGGTATATCCCTTTATCGGACTTCTTCTTCCGCTGCTCTGCGGGAAAAAGTACAACCGCATCCGTTACACTCTTGTAGCCATTGTCGGCGCACTGCTGATCGATGCCATCGGTATGTTCCGTCTAATGGCAGTCAACGGACTAGATCTGCAGGCTGGTCTTTTGACCGGATTCTTCCCGTTTTTGCCTCTGGATCTTGTAAAATGCGTTGTCGCCGCACAGATCATACCGCAGTTTCGTAAAATTTTACAGTAAATCAACTCATTATCTTAGGACAAAGTTGCAGCGTGTATCCGCCCCCGGATATATGCTGCAATTTTTTTATATCATATGAACTCTTTCTGCGGAAGTTGGCGGTTTTGTTACGGCTGCTGGATGTTTTGTTTAGCTTCTGGGCATTACATCCACTTTTTCGTCTTTTCACCACTGGGATTGGATGTGCAAAGGTTGTTTCGAACATAATGTCCATTTCATAAAGTTTTTTCTATGACTATTGGAT
The DNA here is from genome assembly GCA_945788595.1 of uncultured Lachnospiraceae bacterium. GTDB lineage: Bacteria > Bacillota > Clostridia > Lachnospirales > Lachnospiraceae > UBA11957. The sequence goes on along the minus strand of CALZMS010000146.1, from coordinate 3,655 downwards.
GTTCTTCTTATTTTGTCTGAATTATAGAAAAATTTGCCACAAATGGAGAAATATCCGCATAAATTCTTGACATATGTCAAGAATAACGTATAATACTTTATAGCGTAAAGGAGGTACTTTTCATGGCAAGACCTGCGAAAAAAAGGCGCATTTGCCGTCCGCCGAAATTCAATTGCTTTACTCCTATAGGAAAAGATATTCCTGAGGGAGTCGTAGTACTTGAGGTGGATGAATATGAATGTCTGCGCCTGATCGATTACGAGGGGTTGACCCAGAGCGAGTGTGCTGAACAGATGAACCTGGTACGTACCAGCGTGACCGGCATATATGCCAGGGCGCGGCAAAAAATCGCGGACAGCCTTGTAAATGGAAAAGAACTCTGGATAGAGGGCGGCAGTTATGAGGTCTGTGAAGGCGGACTGGAGAGCTGTCCAAGCCGAAAAGAACACGAAAAATGCAGTCAATGCAGTAAAGAACGCACTAAATTGCAATGAAGAAAGCACTGAATTGCAGCGAAAAAAGCACTGAATTGCAGCGAAGAAAGCACTGAATTGCAGTGAAATAAAGGAGATCATCATGCTTGAACTGAAGAATATTTCTTTCGATGTAGCCGATGACAAAGGGCAGAAAGAAATCATTAAAAATCTGAGTCTGACCATCGATGACCATAAATTTGTGGTTATCACCGGTCCAAACGGCGGCGGTAAATCTACGCTGGCCAAGTTAATCGCTGGTATTGAAAAACCCACTTCCGGCAGTATCCTTCTGAATGGTGAGGATATTACCGAAACTTCTATTACAGAGAGAGCCAAAATGGGCATCAGCTTTGCCTTCCAGCAGCCGGTTCGCTTTAAAGGCATCCGCGTACTGGATCTTTTAAGAATTGCAGCAGGCAAAAATCTGTCTGTGGCAGATGCCTGTCAGTATCTGTCAGAAGTTGGTCTGTGTGCCAGAGATTACGTAAAACGTGAAGTCAACGCCAGCCTTTCCGGCGGCGAGCTCAAACGTATTGAGATAGCTACCGTACTGGCACGTTCCACACAGCTTTCAGTATTTGATGAGCCGGAGGCCGGTATTGATCTGTGGAGCTTCCAGAATCTGATCAAAGTTTTTGAGAGAATGCGAAAGATCACCAACGGTTCCATTATGATCATTTCCCATCAGGAAAGAATTCTGGACATTGCAGATGAGATCGTTGTGATCGCAAATGGTACGATTTCCAAGCAGGGACCGAAGGACGAGATTCTGCCGGAACTTCTGGGAACAACATCCGCGATCAACAGCTGTGACAGACTGGAGAAAGGAGACAGCCAGAAATGATAGATGAGATTCAGAAACGAATACTGGAGGAAGTAGCTGACCTTCATACAGTTCCGGAAGGTGCTTACAACATCCGGGCCAACAGTAAAATGGCAGCCAGAAACACCACTGCCAATATTGATATTATTTCCAAAGAGGACGGCAGCGGCATCGATATTCATATCAAGCCGGGTACCAAAAACGAAAGCGTGCACATTCCGGTAGTATTAAGCCAGAGTGGACTGAAAGAAGTGGTATATAACGATTTCTTTATCGGCGAAGATGCGGATGTAGTAATCGTAGCAGGCTGCGGCATTCACAACTGCGGCGTACAGGATTCCGAACATGACGGTATTCACCGCTTCTATGTAGGAAAAAATGCCAAAGTCAGATATGTAGAAAAACATTACGGCGAGGGCGATGGCGAAGGAAAACGTATCCTGAATCCGGGCACAGAAGTCTATATGAAGGAAAATTCCTCTATGGAAATGGAGATGGTGCAGATCAAGGGCGTGGATTCCACCGTTCGTGATACAAAAGCAGAGCTGGCAGCAGGTGCCAGACTGGTGGTCAGAGAACGTCTGATGACCCATGGTGATCAGCATGCCGTGAGCAATTACGTCGTGGAGTTAAATGGTGAAGGCGCCAGCGCAGATGTAGTTTCCCGTTCTGTAGCCAGAGATACTTCTTACCAGAAATTTGATTCCCGCATCGTGGGCAATGCCCCCTGCAGCGGCCATACGGAATGCGATGCCATCATTATGGATAAGGCAAAAATTCTGGCTGTTCCGCAGCTGGAGGCCAACGATCTTGACTCAGCACTGATCCATGAGGCTGCCATCGGAAAGATTGCCGGTGATCAGATCATCAAGCTGATGACCCTGGGACTTACAGAGGCGGAAGCTGAAGAACAGATCATCAACGGATTCTTAAAATAAAAAAGCAAAAACATACCACCGGACCATATATGGATATGTCTGGTGATAAAAGATACCGGCAGCGAATGAATGTTGTTTCATTCGCTGCCGGTTTTTCCCTGAAATGCAATGACCGCATACGGTTGTGCATTTTCATCGTTCAGAGAAATCACCCATTCTTTCTCTGTTCTGGCGACCGTTGGACAAATCGTGTCTCCCCGGAGAGCCTGTCTCTTGTATTCTGCCCGAAGCTGCTGTATGCTAAACCCTTCCGGCAGATACTCTTCTGCCATCTGCACGTATCGGGCATTATTTACGTGATTATTGGAATCCAGATAGGCCTGTGTGATCTTCACTGGCGGTTTTTCGCATCCATCCTTTGGCACCACGATTTTTCTCGGTGCGTATTCCATAGCAAAGGGAGCCTCCAACGTGTATCTGCTCCTCAATTCTTCCGGCACCGGTATGGGACGCTGCTTCTCTGTATCCATCAACACCCAGTTGCTGTTTCCCCAGGCCAGACACTTGCCGTCTGCTGTGGATATAGTATGATTTCTCTCTCCCAGCATTCTCTGAAATCCATAGGGCCAGGTACTGACACAGATCCTGTCAGCCACCTTAGGATATTCCCCGATACAGATCTGCCAGGATGACAAAAACCAGACCATCTTATGTGCTCTGAGCGCTTCTATTCCGCATCCCAGATCCTCAGACTGGAACACTGCACAGTCCTGAAAAAATTTAAGTACGGCATCCAGAGTCATATGTTCATCCATGCCCACCTCTGAATAACGTACTCTTGTATCTATTGTATATTTCATGTATGTCCTTCTCCTGTTTCTATGCAAAAAAATAAGCCCGATCGATTCTTTTTCCTCTCGATCGGGCTTTTAATGAATTTCCTGTAATTTCATGATCTACACCTTCGCTTTCACTGATTTTGTCCGGCACCGTTGCCGATGAAAGAATGTACCTCTTTTCCAAGAAATGAATACCTGTTAACTATTTTTATCTTTCAGATATTGCATGGAATTAAACTTCCTTTGTTTGGGTTAGGTTTCTTTTCTTTTGTTGTCATTATATTATCACAGAGATCTGTATGTGTCAATCTATTTTTTTATTTGCTTTAAATATTCAGAATATTTCCCCTTTCTCTTTCTTTATTCCTGGAACATCCACTTTCGTCTGCACTGTACACATTATGACCTATCCCCCAGATACTCCAGCAGCTGCTCCATATGCTCTGCGGCATCTTTAACGCCCTCATCGTACACCTGCTGCAGCTTATCCGGATCTGTCTCTATTCTCTTGATCTGAATGGGCACAGAAGGACGAATGACAAAAATCTCCCCTTTTTCCTCCTTGCGTTTCAACATGCGCACACTTCTGTTGTAGACTTCATGGCGATTTTTCAGTTGCTCGGCAAATTCCGGATATTT
>CALZMS010000145.1 GCA_945788595.1 uncultured Lachnospiraceae bacterium | reverse complement strand
ACCTTTCAACAAGATCACCCGGGCTATTGAAGACATCTCCGATGGTTATATGGATGCGGATATTTCGGTAACGGATTATACGGAGACCCAGCTGATCACCAATGCTTTTAACAGTATGCTGGAAAAGGTGAGAACATTGGATGAATCGAGACAGGAATTTGTTTCCAATGTGTCTCACGAGCTTAAAACACCGCTGACTTCCATGAAAGTTCTGGCAGATTCTCTGAATGGACAGGAAAATCTGCCGATCGAGCTGTATCAGGAATTTATGCAGGATATCGGTCAGGAGATCGACCGGGAGAATAAGATCATTACAGACCTTCTCTCCCTTGTGAAAATGGACAAGAAATCGGCGGATCTGAATGTTGACACGGTCAACATTAACGATATGCTGGAGCTGATCCTGAAAAGATTAAAGCCCATAGCGGCTAAGCGGGATATTCGTCTTCTCGTGGACAGTTTCCGGCCGGTATACGCGCAGATCGATGAAGTGAAGCTGACGCTGGCTTTCAGTAATCTGGTGGAAAATGCGATTAAGTATAATATTGAGGATGGCTGGGTAAGGGTGTCACTCAATGCCGATCAGAAGTACTTTTACGTGGTGGTGGAAGATTCCGGCATGGGTATTCCGGAAGACTCTCTTGATCATATTTTTGAACGATTTTATCGTGTGGATAAATCTCACTCCCGTGAGATCGGCGGTACAGGTCTGGGACTTGCCATTACAAAAAGTGCTGTGATGATGCACCATGGAGCCATTAAGGTATACAGTAAAGAGGGCGAAGGAACACGGTTCTCTGTAAGGATTCCTCTGAATTACAGTAAATAAAGGAGAGCAGACATCATGAAAAAAAAGTATAACTATCTGATCCTTTTGTTTTCCTTTATTTTCCTTCTTTCCGGCTGCGCGGATTCGGGAAAGGAAAAAGAATCTTCGTCTGCAGGACTTTACCAGTATTATATTAATGACAACGGGACAAAGCTGATCGCGGACAAGTTTAAAACTGAGAAAACCCAGACGGCAGATCTGGTTGAGGCGATGGCAGAATATTTAATATATCAGGAAAGTGGTAATCATAAACAGCGGCTTTTGCCGGAAAATGTATCTATTCAGGAGTATCAGCTGGAGAATCGTCAGGTGCTCCTGGATATGTCACCATCTTACAGTGATCTGCAGAAAACGAGGGAAATTCTTACTCGGGCCGGTCTGGTAAAAAGTTTTAACCAGATTGACGGTGTAGACAGTGTGCAGATCCTGATCAATGGCCAGCAGCGTCTGGGAGCAGATGGTACGCCGATGCCGGCAATGACCACAGCAGATTTTGTGGAAGCGGAAGGCAGAGAAATCGATGCTTATCAATATGGAACCTTTACCCTGTATTTTGCGGACAGTGACGGCAAACATCTGGTGGCAGAAAAGCAGAAGGTATATTACAGTGCCAGTGTTCCCAAGGAGAGAGAAGTTGTCGAGCTCTTGCTGAGAGGTCCTATCGATACACAGTTGATGGCTACGATGCCCGCGGATTTGAAAATACTGAATGTTACCCTGTCGGATGGCATAGTCTATGTGAATTTGAATGATGTTTTTTTGAACGGTACACCGCAGGTGGCGGAAAAGACAGTTGTGTATTCTCTGGTAAATTCTTTGCTAGAACTGGAAGGAACGCAGAAGGTGCAGATTTCCGTTAACGGAGAAACCAAGTACGCGCTGGGGGACGGCATTGATCTCAGCCAGTATCTGACAAAAAATACAGACTTGATTTTGGAGTAAAGTATGCGAAAAAGACCGCTTTGTGTGCTATGCTGCTGCTTTATTCTGATGACGATACTTTTGACGGTATCCGGACTGCCGGTTCCCTGGCAGGAACAGATACCGTCAGAGCTTAGTCTGACAATAAAAGACGGTGCAGAAGGCCGCCTTTATGGCCAGCTGTACCGGATACAGAAAAAAAACAGTGGATATGCACTGTATATCAAAAATTCAATTCTTGTGGTTCATTCGAACCGATATTCTCTGAATAACAGTATAATTACATACGATGAGGCAGAAGAGCTTTGTATAGGTAATTCTCTTTGTGTGTCCGGACAGGTATCTCTTTTTCAGAATGCCACAAATCCCGGTCAGTTTGATGCTGCCGCTTATTATAAGGTAAGACATATTTCTGTTCAGATGACAGCATCTTCTGTGACCGTAACAGATCATTCTGTGGCCTGGCTTTCGGAAGCTGCCAGGAGGCTGCAGGAAAGTATGGGCGCGCAGTTTGACAGAGGTCTTGCCAAGCAGGAGAGCGGTGTGCTGAAAACGATGCTTTTGGGGGATAAGGCTGACCTGGATGATCAGGTCAGGCAGATGTACCAGAAGGGAGGGATTTCCCATATACTGGCAATTTCCGGTATGCATATCTCTCTTCTGGGGATGGGATTGTACCGCCTTTTGCGAAAACGTCTGGGAATCGTCTGCTCATCTGTATTGTCCGGAGGTTTTCTCTTCTTTTATCTGATCCTTACCGGTTTTCCGGTGTCTGCGCAAAGAGCTGTATTTATGTTCTGGCTTCGTCGGGGAGCCGAATGTGCCGGCAGAACTTACGATGAGCCTACGGCCCTTTCTCTTGCGGCACTGGTGGTGCTGGGAGAAAACCCTCTGTATATCTTTGACAGCGGATTTCTGCTGTCCTTTGGGGCTGCCTTTTTTCTGTGGCTGCTAAATCAGTTTAAAGTGGAGAAAAGGGCATTTTCTTTATATTTCTGGCTTTGTATGCTGCCCTTTACGGCTTGTTTTTATTATGAGGTATCTTTTATCGGCATTGTGCTGAATCTGGTGATTCTGCCGCCTCTGGGCTGCATAATGTTTCTTGGCATTATGGGCGGTCTGGCAGGAATGGCGATCCCGGCCTTGGGGACAGTTCTTTTGGTTCCCGTGGGGATTCTTCTGAAGATGTATACCCTGCTTGCCCGCCTGGCGATGCAGCTGCCTTTCGGGTCACTGCTGGTGGGAAGACCACCGGACTGGCAGCTTATACTTTACGGCGCCGGTCTTTTCGGCCTTTTGCTGTTTCAGCGAAAAAGGAGGAGAGGCAAATCTCTGTTTTGTGGGATATCCGGGATGGTTCTGGTATTGTTTCTTATCTTCAGACTCCCTTCGCCATTGTCTGTGTCCATGCTGGATGTGGGACAGGGTGACTGCCTGGTGATCCAGATGGGCAGCAGCGCTGTTCTTGTGGACGGAGGAAGCACATCGGTCAAATATGTGGGACAGTACAGGATCGCACCCTATCTCAGATATAAAGGCATCCGAACGATCCGCAGCATTATCCTTACACATCCCGATGGGGATCATATGAATGGATTGTGTGAACTCATGGAAATGAGGGGAACGGGAGAATTTTCCACGAGGATAGAGCAGATCACTGTGCCCGAATGGATGCGGGAGAGCGAGGCCTGGGAAGATATGAAGACTATGGCTGGACAGCAGAAAATTCCTGTTTTTTATGCCGAAAAAGGAGATACATTCAGGTTTGGTTCATCCATCATGCGGGTACTTCATCCGGGAACGGAAAATTATGGAGAAAACACCAATGCCGGTTCTCTGACATTTCTTTTGCAGACACAGGATTTTGCCATGCTGTTTACCGGCGACCTGGAGGGAGAAGGAGAACAGGCTGTGTGTCAGGATAATATCCGCTGCGATGTGCTGAAAGTAGCACACCATGGCTCTGCCAACTCTACCTCGCAGGAATTATTAGACAAGACAAAACCTTCACTGGCGCTCATATCCTGTGGAGAGGGGAATAGCTATGGACATCCGCACAGAGAGATGTTAGAGAGGCTGCAGAGTGCCGGATGCGAGATCGTATGTACCATGGACAGCGGACAGATAACTATAACGGCGGATAGTGGGGGAATATATATCCAAAAATATAAAGGGATGGATTCGTGAAAGGTTGGCATTTGATTGATATTTAAGAACAAAAAAGAAACGGGTACACCGCTTAAACAATAGCTGTACGGTAGAAAAATTCGTTTCTTAAGCTATATCATATATAGAGTTATGTGTAATGCCAAGAAAAAGTCAGGCGCTTTTCAGGATATGAAAAAGAACATTGTCACATTGACAAAAAAGAGGAAAACAGGTATCGTAGGTGGGAAGGAGGCGGCTATGAAAGATCTGCAGAA
>CALZMS010000144.1 GCA_945788595.1 uncultured Lachnospiraceae bacterium | reverse complement strand
GTACCCGAAGACGAAAAAAGTATAACGGAGGCTTCTGCTCCCAAAAAATCCAATGCCTCTTTATTTGACCGGGCAGGACTTGGCGGTGTATCTGAGAATGACACTGAGGATGACATCGAAGTAGAAACTGAATCCGAAGCAGGAAATGCCACAGTAGACTAATCTAATACAGGCTTTAACCTTAAAACAAAACTGGTGCAGCAACAGAAGCAGACACTGTAACTGAAGCAATACAGAATCTTTAATTAAAAACAAATCCGCCTCAGTTGAAATAATCAACACTGCATCCGATATTTCGATTTGCAATCGAAACGTTTCAATGTTCTTACTTCCAACCCATTGTCAATGTCGGAAAAATGCGTTAAAATAGACGTATCAATCCCCGAATGGGTGGCCGCACTGTCGGCCGGAAAGGAAGATTTATTATGTTAAAAGGAATCCCGAATATTTTAACTCCGGAACTGTTGAAAGTACTTGCTGAGATGGGTCATACCGATGAGCTGACTATCGGTGACGGCAACTTCCCGGGCCACAGTTTTGGCAAACAGGTAATCCGTCTGGATGGCCACGGCGTACCGGAAATTCTGGACGCTATCCTGCAGGTAATGCCGCTGGATACTTATCCGAACGCTGAAGGCGTTATGGTTCCGCCCTGTACTCTGATGGCTGTCGAGCCGGGCGATGACGCCAAGACTCCGATCTGGGATACATACAAAGATATCGTCAGAAAATATGACGAACGTGGCGACGAGTGCTTCGAAGAGATCAACAAATGGGCATTTTATGATAAGACCAGAGCTAACTCCCGCGTGGTTATCATGACCAGTGAGACTGCTATCTACGCAAACATTATTCTGCGTAAGGGTGTTGTTATTAACAAATAATAGTTACCAGAATGCATTGTTTCCCGCAAAGAACGGAAACTAATGTAAATCATTGATATTTCTCCGTATGTATAATACGGAAGAAATCAAAGAAACTCAAAATGCAATGTAAACTATAGTCCTCCGTATGTTTAGCGACATGCGGAGGATTTTTATATTGGAATATACCTAAAACCGTAATTATCCATTTGCCACCTCTATTCCATTCAATCATCAACATTTTAATTATTTCAAGATAGCTCCTGAATCTTTTCATGCGCATAATAATCAAAAAATCATCCACGTAACCTTTTGATTATTATGCGTATTTAAAAGGACGCTGCCGTTTGGCAGCGCCCTCATAAAAAGCATTGAAATTATTTCTTGTACATCGGTCCGAAAGTAGCGCAGGCTCTGTAGTCTGCACCCTCTTTGTCCATACCGAATGCATTCCATGCAGCCGGACGGAAGATGTCTTTTGTCGGTACATTGTGCATGCAAACCGGGATTCTCAGGATGGAGCACATGGTGATCAGATCAGCACCGATGTGGCCATAGGAGATTGCACCGTGGTTAGCACCCCAGTTGTTCATTACGCTGTAAGCGTTCTCGAATGGGCTTCCTGCAACACCATCTGTACGCGGTGTGAACCATGTACACGGCCATGTATAGTCTGTACGTTTCCACAGAGTATCGGATACCTGCTCCGGAAGAGCAACTGTCCAACCTTCAACGATCTGCAGAACCGGTCCAAGACCTTTAACCAAATTCAGACGGATCATGGTAGCCGGCATCTCAGCCTTTGTCTCAAATCTGGAGGAGAATCCGCCGCCACGGAAGTATCCGTTATCAGCTGCACACCATTCGGTAGCTTCCATGATAGCTTTCTGATCCTCTTCTGTTACATTGTACCACTCTTTCATTACAGCATTGCCGTTCTCATCTTTGCATGCACCGCTGGCATCCAGACAGCAAGCACCAGAGTTGATCAAATGGATGATACCGTCAGCGTCAGCTGCATGACCTTCCAGTTTGTATCCTGTAACACGCTCTACGGAATTTCCATTCCAGCATGTACGAACATCTGCAAACATCTGTGCTCTGTTGGTCAGCAGGTTCATAAACAGCATGCCCAGACCATTCAGGACATCGTTCTCTGTAGCCAGGATGAACGGCTCTCTTGCGCCATTCCAGTCGAAGGAAGTATTCAGCATAGCCTCCGGGAAGTCACAGTTCGGTTTGTAGTCAGTCCACTGTCTCTGACCCTGGAAACCACCGCAGATAGCGTTGTGCCCAACAGCCTCTTCCTCGCAGCCTTCCGGCAGGTTCGGATTACCCTGATACAGATCCTCGATGATGATAGCCATCTTGGCCAGGAACTCCCAGGTTTCTTTCTTTGTCTCATCAGAAGCTTTTACGAAGTCCGGATTCTTGTCCCATCCTTCTTTGCAGTTCTCTTTAATCCATGCCAGTGCTTTCTGATACTCATCCTCATTGTATACGTGCTCATCCATACGACGAAGGATCTCAACCTCATCTACGGACTCAACACGCATACCAAGATAGGACTCGATGAACTCCTGATCAATGATGGATCCGCCGATACCCATACACTGGGAACCGATCTGCAGATAGGATTTACCTTTCATAGTAGCAGCAGCTACAGCAGCACGTCCGAAGCGAAGCAGCTTCTCCTGAACGTCAGCCGGTATTCTCATATCATCAGCTTCGCATACATCCTGACCATAAATACCGAATGCCGGCAGACCTTTCTGTGCATGTGTAGCCAGTACGGAAGCCAGGTATACAGCACCCGGTCTCTCAGTAGCGTTCATACCCCAAACAGCTTTGATGGTATTGCGATCCATATCCATTGTCTCAGCACCGTAGCACCAGCAGGGAGTAACAGTAAGAGTGATTGCAACACCCTCTTTTTCGAACTTAGCCTGGCAGGCAGCAGCCTCAGCTACACGACCAATGGTGGTGTCAGCGATAACAACCTTAACCGGCTCACCGTTGGTGTATTTCAGATTCTCTTCGAATAACTTCTTAGCAGCGAGTGCCATACCCATGGTCTGATCTTCCAGAGACTCACGAACCTTCAGAGCGCCTCTACGACCATCAATTGTGGGACGGATACCGATTACAGGATACTCGCCGACATATCTGTTCTTTGCCATAATAAAAAACCCTCCATTTTTCTTTTTGTTTTTGTCTTCACCTAAAAAAGCAGTTTCAGGAATCAACATCTTACAGTCTCATCAGCAAATGATGCGGCTGTTCTGAACAGTAACCACTTTTCCTACGATTCAGACCTATGGTATAAATATAGCATTGATTCCTGATAATATCTTGTGTTATACTGGCTTAAAGTATAAAAATATTCACTTTTTCAAGAAATTGATGTGGAAATTTTGGAGGTATTTTTGTGCAATATTACCACTTTAACGAAGCCAAGCAAAGAGGAACCTATGACTTTCCTTTTGAATTCTATCACGTAGACAAATCTCATCCTCAATATATAATGTCATATCATTGGCATATGGAATACGAAATCATCCGTATTCTTCAGGGTGAATTTCATGCCACACTGGATGAAAAAGAATTTATTGTCAAAGAGGGTGAGATTATTTTTGTCAACAGCAGCATTCTTCACTCCGGCGTACCCACCAGAGACTGTGTCTACGAGTGCATTGTTTTTGACATGAACACCTTTTTAAAACACAACCCTGCCTGCCAGCCCTATATCCAGAAGGTAATCGACCACCGCGCCATGATCTATCACCATTTTCGCAGCGAGCAGGCAGAACTGTGTGAAATAGCCGACGGCATTTTCAATGCCTTCCAGGACAAACGGACAGGCTACGAGCTGACAGTATACGGAGGCTTTTATCTCCTTTTCGGACAGATTTTTGCCAATCATCTGTATTACGAAGAGCCCCCGCAGTCCATCCGTGACCATAAAAAAATTCACCAGTTAAAAAATGTATTAGAATACATTGATGACAACTACCAGAACAGTATTTCCCTGGAACAGCTTTCCAGCGCTGCCGGCATGTCTCCCAAATATTTCTGCCGTTTTTTCCAGGATATGACCCACCGGACGCCCATGGATTATCTGAATTATCAACGGATAGAGCATGCAGCCTATATGCTGTCTACAACTCACGAAAGTGTTACAGATATTGCCTATGCCTGTGGCTTTAATGATCTAAGTTATTTTATTAAAACCTTTAAACGTTATAAAAACGTAACACCAGGCCAATACACTCGACAATAAATCATCCGGCCAATACAGAACAATCTCAGCCGTCTTTTCCTCCAATA
>CALZMS010000143.1 GCA_945788595.1 uncultured Lachnospiraceae bacterium | reverse complement strand
TCAAATTCTTCATCATAAACGAGAACCTTGCAGCCTACGTTAATCTTCTCTGTATCTGCTTCATCTTCCACAACAACTTCGGCATTTTTCAGGATAGCTTCCAGCTCCTCAATACGGGCCTCGATATCTCGCTGCTCATCCTTGGCAGCATCATACTCAGCGTTCTCGGAAAGATCGCCCTGCTCTCTGGCTTCTTTGATCTTCTCAGCTACCTCTTTACGGCGAACGACCTTCAGATCATGAAGCTCGTCCTCAAGTTTCTTTAAACCTGCATAGGTCATTAAGTTCTTTTTTTCCATTTTTTGCACACCCTTCTTTCATCGTGCCACTTTTGGCATCATGCTATTATAATATGAACCTTTCCCCCTGTCAAGACAGCGAAACCGCTCAAAAAAGGCTTATTTTACGGCATTTTTCCGTGTTATTTACTGTGGGCCGACCATTCCGGAAGTGGCCGCACCAGCCAGCCGGGGGTCTGCGGGTATATGTGTAAATTTTTTGCTCCTACTGCGCTCGCTCCGAGACTACAGGCTCGGAGCGAGCGCAGTAGGAGCCACAATCTATACATATATGCGGGACCGGCATCCTCTTGCTGCGTCCGTTCTCCACTACAAAAACTTCTTCTTTTTAAAGTACCAGAGTTCCAGCAGTATAACACTCACTGCCACCACAATTACTCCCACATACCCATAGCGGCAGTGCAGCTCCGGCATATACTCAAAATTCATCCCATACCACCCCGTAAGCAGCGTCAGCGGCAAAAACAAAGTCGTCACCACCGTAAGAAACCCCATAATCTTATTCTGCCGAACATCCTGCTGGGACTGATACAGTTCCCTAAGCTGCAGCACATTCTCCTGCAAAAGATGCACATGATCATGCAGCCTCTCCGTCCGGTGCCCATACATTTCCCATAGCTCCGTATCCTGCACCATCTGATGGCACGTATGCATCTGCAAAATCTCCGCAACATCCGTCAGCTGCTCATAATAAGCATTCAGCTCCGACAGTTTCCGACGATACTGCGTCAATCTCGCAAAAATATCACCATCCCCGCCACAATTCAGCTCATCCTCAAGCCTTTCCATGGCCTTTTCCAGCTGCGACAAATAGCAGCTATCCTCCTCTATCATCTGCTCCATCAAAAGCAGCAGCAGCTGATCCGGACACTCCAGCTCCTGCAGCATCGGCAGCTGCTTTTCCACCCACTGCTTCAGATCACCGACATCCTCAATAAAAACCAGCTGTTCTTTCAGCATATAAAATCCAAAAGCCAGCGAAGGCGTACGTTCTGCCCTTTTCTGCGGCATACGAATCGTTCCCACCAGACAATCCTTATACCATTCTGCTTTACAGTAACGGATTGCCCCGAGACTACGCAGCAATACCTCCGAGTGAGAAAGCTCCTCCTTTTGCCGAAGGAATTCCTCTTTATGCATAATCGTGAAAAAAGGACTCTTCTCCTTGTCACAAGATGCCGCAACAAGGCTTCCTTCCTCTTCTTCGATATAATAATTGGTCATATTTCCTCGATTCTTCCTTATAGACACTATATAATTTTCCAATATTACATAGTTTTAACAGAAACAAAGCAGCTATACCCAAAAACGGCACCACACACATCATATGTCATACCATTAATAAACATCACATATTCATTTTCGACACAATATTCCTACAGTGAAAGCAACTCCTCCAGCTCCCGCATCGTAGAAATTTCATTCGTCTTCGCCCGCAGCCTGGCCGAATGCGGAAATCCCGCCGTATACCAAGCCACATGCTTTCTCATCTCCCGAAGAGCCGTATACTCCCCCTTCGCCTCCACCTGCATCCGTGTATGGCGAAGGATCATCTCCCTGACCTCCTCCATAGTTGGACGGAGTTTGTACTCTCCCGTTTCCATATAATGCAAAATCTCCGAAAACAGCCACGGATTACCCCGCACTGCCCGGCCAATCATAATACCGTCACAGCCCGTCTGCTCCATCAAAGCTACAGCCGTCTCCGGAGACGTCACATCCCCGTTTCCGATCACCGGAATAGATACCGCCTCCTTCACCTGACGGATAATATCCCAATCCGCATGACCGCTGTAATACTGCTCCCGGGTCCGGCCATGTACCGCCACCGCCGCCGCACCGCAGTCCTCGATGATCTTTGCGATCTCCACGGCATTGACACTGTCCTCATCAAAGCCCCGACGAATCTTTACGGTAACCGGTTTATCCACTGCCTTTACCACCGCCGTCACGATCTTTCGCACCAGCTCAGGATTTTTGAGCAATGCCGATCCTTCCCCGTTATTGACTACTTTCGGTACAGGACAGCCCATGTTAATATCCAGAATATCAAAAGGTCTGTCCTCGATCCGGTGCGCCATGGATGCCATGATCTCCGGATCTGACCCAAACAGCTGCAGCGACACCGGCTTTTCTCTGGTATCGATCTCCAGCAGAGCTTCTGTATTTTTGTTTTTATAATAAATGGCCTTGGCGCTGACCATCTCCATGCAGACAAGTCCAGCCCCCTGCTCCTTGCACAAAAGCCTGAAGGGCAAGTCCGTGACACCAGCCATAGGAGCCAGCACCAGGGGATTGTCCATCACCACATTGCCTATCGTTAATTTCTTCATCAAAATTCCACTTTCTGTTTCAGAAATACGACTTTATAAAACAGCTCCAGCTCCTCCAGAAGCTCCCGTCTGGATTTCTGGATCTCCTTGATCATCAGACCGCTGCCGATATCGTCGTACATATAGTCGGATTCCTTTGCTTCTGTGGTAAACTGCAGATTCCCCTCCTCGTCAAAAGACAGGGTCAGCACACCTCCGATTTCCTCGGTAAACAGCACACAGATAATGTGCAGTTCATCCTGAATGGACTGGGGCAGTTTACTGAAAGCCTTGTTAAAATAATATTTCTGTTCATATGCGCTGGCTCCGCAGAGCACTACATTTTTATCCTCCATACCTATTCCCCTTTCAGACATAGCTGTACAGCCCGCGGATAGACACCTCACCGGCAAATACCTTCTCCGTCCGGCCGTTATCGCTTCTCTCCACGATCAGATCTCCCATGGCATCGATACCTCTGGCCACGCCGGTATATTCATCACCGGGCTGCAGAACGCGCACTTCTTTATCTTTATTCAGAAGATAGCTGTGATACTCATCGATCAATCCTGTAAGATCCTGAGTTTTCAGGAAAATCTGATACTTTTCCTCAAACAGTTCCAGAATTCTGACCACAATATCCGCCCTTTTCACCGGATGCCCCAGCTCATTTCTGAGAGATGTGGCCTTATCCGACAGTTCCTGCGGAAACTCCTGCATATTGGCGTTGATCCCCACACCCACAATGACAGAATCAATATATTCCGCCTGCATGGTCATCTCTGTCAGAATACCGCAGATCTTTTTACCGTTCACCACCACGTCATTCGGCCATTTGATGCCTGTATCCAGCCCGTACAGCTTCTGAATTCCCTGAGCCACACAAAGCCCGATCACCAGTGTCAACATAGAGGCCCGATCCGGCCGGATATCCGGACGAAGCAAGATAGAAAAAGGAATGGATGTGCCAAAGGGTGTCACCCACACCCGACCCCGGCGGCCTTTGCCCCGGCTCTGCATATCGGCGATGGTCACACTGCCGTCACAGGCACCATCCTCCGCCAAACGCTTCAGCCAGGAATTGGTGGAATCGATCTCCGACTGATAATATACCTCTTTGCCGATCAATTGCGTATGCAGACGGCTCTTGATCTCACTGGCATCCAGCACATCTGCCGCTTCCAGGATACGGTAACCACGGTTTCTGACCGCTTCGATCTCATATCCCTCTTCCTTTAGCTGGTTGATGACCTTCCAGATCGCCGTGCGGGATACACCCAGCTCGTCACAGAGCTGCTGCCCAGACACATAATCATCGGCATTTCTCAGCACCTGCAGTATCTTTGTCTTCATATATCTTCTCCTGAAACCTCAACAGACCTGACAGGGGAACAGATCCTTGTATCCGTTCCCCTGCCAGACTTTTCTCTATAATTCACAATTTTACCGATTTCTTATCTATTCTCCGGCACACCTAAAGTAGCCGCCATCACAGCCTTGATGGTGTGCATGCGGTTTTCTGCCTCGTCAAAGACTACGGACTGGGCAGATTCAAATACTTCATCCGTTACTTCCATCTCTGTCAGGCCGAATTTTTCCTGAATCTGACGGCCCACCG
>CALZMS010000142.1 GCA_945788595.1 uncultured Lachnospiraceae bacterium | reverse complement strand
GGCTTCTTCCTTCTTCTTGGCTTCCTTGGGTTCTTCCGCCTCTTCCTCATCCTCAAAGAAATCATCATCGAAGTCTTCGTCAAAATCATCATCAAAATCTTCCAGATAATCCGGTGTCAGGAAACGATATACTGCGTAAGCAATACCGGCGATGGCTGCTACCGCGCCGATGATAGCCAATACCCAGACAAGTATATTATTTTTTTTCTTCTCTTCTTTTTTGAGTGCTGCAATTAATTCGTCAACTTTGCTCATAAATCTTTACCGTCCTTTCTGCTTAATTGTTAGCACACGATATTTCATATAGACTATTATATCACCCGCTATCCATCTTTACCATAAGATTCTGAATTTTGGGTGTATTCCACGAAAAAAGCTTTAAATTTTCTGCAGTTTGGCGAAAGCGGCAAACATTTTTTTGACACCATATTTTTCAAAATCCACGGTAACTTCGTAATCTTTGGCTCCTTTAACAATGTTTAACACCATACCTGTTCCGAATTTAATATGGCGGACAGTATCGCCCACTTCATAATCCGGCGCCCCTGACGCACCCATCAGACTGCTGCCTTTGGTCAGAACCGGTTTATCAAACATGGTCTGTGAATAAGCCGCCGGTTTCCGGAAATCCTGGACCGCTTTTTTCCAGACATTATTTTTCTGGATCTCCCTTTCCTTCTTTCTTTCCGGCAGACTGTCCCGGCCCAGATCTACCAGTTCTCTGGGAATCTCATGGACAAAGCGGGATACCTTATTATACTGCGTTTCGCCCCGGATCATGCGCGTCTTACAGCTGGTCATGACAAGGTCGTTCATGGCTCTGGTAATACCTACGTAACACAGCCGCCGTTCCTCCTCCAGTTCCATGACATCGTCCGAGGTGATGGTCATATAGCTGGGGAAGATGCCATCCTCCATTCCTGTCAGATAGACATTGGGAAATTCCAGACCCTTGGCGCTGTGCAATGTCATCAAAAGCACCTTGTTGGTATCTTCATCTTCCATATCGATGTCGGCCACCAGTGCCACATCAGCCAGAAATCCGTTAAGAGACGACTGCTCTGCATTTTCTTCATAGGTGACCACCTTTGTGATCAACTCATCAATATTTTCTATACGCGCTCTGGATTCTTCTGTATCTTCTGCTTCCAGTTCACGCACGTAACCTGTCTGATCAATGACTTTGTTCAGCAACTCTTCTACAGAGAGGATACCCACCATAGCACGCAGGCTGTCTATGTACTGGGTAAAGCCCTTTAACTTGGCTGCTGCCCTGGCCAGTCCCGGCACCTCGTCGGCCCGACGCATGGCTTCGTACAAACTGATGCCCTGTGCTTCGGCATAGTCTGCCGCTTTATTGAGACTGGCAGCACCGATGCCACGTTTCGGTACATTAATGATACGGCGCACCGCCAGATCATCCCGGGCATTATCAATGGTCTTTAAATAAGCCAGCAGATCCTTGATTTCCTTGCGGGAATAGAAATTCAGCCCGCCCACCAGACGATAGGGAATGTTCGCCATCAGGAATTTTTCCTCAAACAGACGGGACTGGGCGTTGGTGCGGTACAATACGGCAAAATCGCTGTACTCCGCTCCTTCCCGGACCTTTGCCCGGATATCTCCGGCCACGTATTCCGCTTCTTCAAAGGCGTTCATAAACTGACGAAAATGCACCAGCTCTCCCTCATCTCTGTCGGACCACAGAGTCTTTTTCTTACGGCCCCGGTTGTTAGCGATCACGGCGTTGGCCGCGTTCAGGATATTCTGTGTAGAACGGTAATTCTGTTCCAGCTTGATGACCTTTGCCTCTGGAAAACTTTTTTCAAAATCAAGGATATTCCGGATATTGGCTCCGCGGAATCGATAGATGGACTGATCGTCATCACCTACCACACAGAGGTTTCTGTATTTCTTCGCCAAAAGCTGCACCAGGACAAACTGTGCTGTATTGGTATCCTGATACTCATCTACCATCAGATACCTGAAACGTTCCTGATAGCTGTCCAGCACATCCGGCTGACTCTGAAACAGCTCCACCGTTTTCATCAATAAATCGTCAAAATCCAGCGCATTGTTCTGTTTGAGCATACGCTGATAGGCACTGTACACTTTGCTGATCGTCTGCTTATTCCAGTCCCCTGCTGCACTGAGCTGATATTCCTCCGGGGAGATCAGCTCGTTTTTGGCAGAAGAAATAGCAGAAAGCAGGGCACGGTCCTTATACATCCGCGTATCTAGATTCATCTGTTTGATAATATCCTTGATCACATGCTTCTGATCGTCCGTATCGTAGATCGTAAAGTTTGTATCATATCCCAGCCGGTCGATAAACCGTCTGAGAATCCGCACGCAGGTGGAATGAAAGGTACTGACCCAGACGCTGCCGCCGTTGACGTCCGCCAGCTGGTCTACACGGTCTCTCATCTCTCCTGCTGCTTTATTGGTAAAAGTAATCGCCAGAATATTCCAGGGATTGACCTGCTTTTCTGTGATCAGATAGGCAATCCTCTGCGTCAGTACTCTGGTCTTGCCGGAACCGGCTCCGGCTATGATAAGCAGTGGCCCCTCTGTACACTCTACGGCCGCCTGCTGCTGCGGGTTCAGCTGCATAAAATCCTCCTTAAGCTGCCCGAGAAACTCTCTATCAGCAAAACAGATGTTCGAACAGCAGTACTATTATAGAGGAAGAAAAAAAAAAGTGCAACCGTTAGCTTGTCATAGAGGCGCAAAACTTATATAATAAGGATGTTTGACGGTAATTCATACCGTTATGGATACTGAGAAAACCAGGGGGTACAAAACGATGAGTAAAAAAATACAGTCTGCCGCTATGGACCGATTATTCGATGGGATCTTAAGCCTGAAGACTAAAGAAGAGTGCTATACTTTTTTTGAGGATGTATGCACCATCAATGAGCTTCTCTCTTTATCCCAGCGTTTTGAAGTAGCCGAGATGCTTCGCAATAAAGTCACTTACACCGAGATCTCCGAGAGAACCGGAGCGTCCACTGCCACCATCAGCCGTGTCAACCGCTGTCTGCAGTACGGTAACGACGGTTATTCTCTCGTGCTGGACAGACTGAATGACGCAGATAATGAATAATATATTTTGACTTTGCCGTCTCTTATTCCGGTCTGTCCATAACAGATAAACTTTTTTCACTTACAGAAAGGAAAAACTTATGACAATCAACGAAAAAGCACTGAAGCTCCATGAAGAATGGAAAGGTAAATTAAGCACTGAACCGAAAGCTCCTGTAAAAACACGTGAAGACCTGGCTCTGGCTTACACTCCGGGTGTTGCTGAGCCCTGTAAAGAGATCGCCAAAGATCCGGAAAAAGCTTATGTATACACCATCAAGCAGAATACCATCGCTGTCGTTTCCGACGGAAGCGCCGTTCTCGGCCTTGGTAATATCGGCGCCAAAGCTGCCATGCCGGTTATGGAAGGAAAGGCTGTCCTGTTTAAGGAATTCGGCGGTGTAAACGCTGTGCCGATCTGTCTGGACACCCAGGATACCGAAGAGATCATCAAAACTGTGATCAACATCGCTCCGGCTTTCGGCGGTATCAATCTGGAGGATATTTCCGCTCCCCGCTGCTTCGAAATCGAAACCAGACTGAAAGAGGTTCTGGATATCCCCGTTTTCCACGATGACCAGCACGGAACAGCCATCGTTGTACTTTCCGGTATCATCAATGCCCTGAAGGTTGTGGGTAAGAAAAAAGAAGACTGCAAGATCGTTGTCAATGGTTCCGGTGCTGCCGGTATCGCCATCACCAAGCTTTTGTTAAGCTATGGTTTCAAGACTATCACCCTCTGTGACTCTAAGGGTATCATCAGCGCTGACAATGATAACTTAAACTGGATCAAGAAAGAAATGGCTGAAGTGACCAATCTTGAGCACAAACACGGTACTCTGGCTGATGCTATGGTAGGAG
Source organism: uncultured Lachnospiraceae bacterium (assembly GCA_945788595.1). Lineage (GTDB taxonomy): Bacteria > Bacillota > Clostridia > Lachnospirales > Lachnospiraceae > UBA11957. The sequence goes on along the minus strand of CALZMS010000142.1, from coordinate 291 downwards.
CCGATATCTTTATCGGTGTTTCCGCTCCCGGTTCCGTGACACAGGATATGGTTCGCAGCATGAACAAAGATGCCATCATTTTCGCCATGGCAAATCCTATTCCGGAGATCATGCCGGATGAGGCCAAGGCTGCCGGCGCACGTATCGTAGGTACCGGCCGCAGCGACTTCCCGAACCAGGTAAATAACGTAGTTGCTTTCCCGGGTATCTTCCGCGGCGCACTGGAAGGACGCGCTCCCCAGATCACTGAGGAAATGAAGCTGGCCGCTGCTCTGGCTATCGCCGGTCTCG
>CALZMS010000141.1 GCA_945788595.1 uncultured Lachnospiraceae bacterium | reverse complement strand
AATGAAGTACATCATTGAAGATACCAAATCCACATCAGGAACCAGAGTGCTTCCGATGACCAATGAGGTTTATGAATGCTTTAAAACTATTTTGGAAAACAGGAAGAAACCCAAAGTGGAACCGATCGTGGATGGAAAAGCTGGTTTCTTATATTTGGATAAGAATGGAAAACCTATGGTAGCACTTCACTGGCAGAAGTATTTTCAGCATATTCGCGAAAAATACAATAAGATTTATCGAATCCAGATGCCAAAAGTGACACCTCATGTATGCCGTCATACTTACTGCAGCAACATGGCAAAGACAGGAATCAATCCAAAGTCATTACAGTATCTGATGGGACATGCGGATATCAGTGTTACTCTTAACACATATACTCATGTAAGATTTGAAGATGCGAAGGAAGAATTACAGAAACTGAAGTTAGTCAATGCCTAGTGTTTTAGGCATTTTTAAGGGATTTCATCCATGGCAGACTAACTGTGGGAAAACCAGTTGAATTTCCCACACTTTTCCCACACTCAAAGGAAAAGATATGCAAAATCTTGCTAAGATACGCCAAGAGAGCATGAAAACATGAAAATGCTCAAATCCTTGGAAACACGGCATTTCTTGGCAAAATCGAGCAAAATATGGAGGTTGAAACACATGATAAAAGTACTTTTCGTTTGCCACGGCAACATCTGCCGCAGCCCCATGTCCGAATACATCTTAAAGGACATAGTCGCCAAAACCGGCCATTCTGCCGATTTTCACATCTCTTCCGCTGCCACCAGCACCGAGGAGATCGGCAATCCCGTCTACCCGCCCGCCAGGAGAAAGCTCCACGAGCACGGCATTTCCTGTGAAGGCCATCATGCCCGTCAGGTCACCCGGGCGGATTACCGGGAATATGATTATCTGATTGTCATGGACCGCATGAATCTGCGGAACCTCAAGCGGATCATTCCCGACGATCCCGATCACAAGGTGTACATGCTTCGGGATTTCACAGACCATCCGGGCGAGATCGCGGATCCCTGGTACACCGGCGATTTTGAAACGACTTATCGTCAGGTTGTGGAGGGCTGCCAGGGCTTTCTGAAAAAAGTTGACGGACAGATCGTTTAATAATTGTTTCCTCAGAACTAAAAAACTCTCCTTACCAGAGACAGATCAGAATCCTGAGAAAGGAATTCTTCTGAACTGTCTGATAGGGAGAGCATTTTTTATTTAAAAGGTTTGTCCTTTTCCAACTTCTTCCGCACCAGCTTGATCACCATATAAATCACCGACCATAGCACCACAAACTCCAGCAGTGCCATCATGGCATCGTTGCTGTTTTTGCTGGACGGAGCCTGTTCGATAGGCACATCATCCGCCGGTGCTGTCTCAATGTCGGAGTCGGGTGTGTCGAGCGTTGCCTGAGGTGCAGCAGATGTACCGGCATTGGCAGAAATATGTGAACCGGCAGTGATCGCATCCGCACCAGCTTGTGAAACGGTCTGTGTAACGATAGCCGTATTGCTTTCTGCTGTCAGCGAAGTATTTCCTGCTCCAGAATCAGAAAGCTGTATTTCAGACATCACTTTTCCATTTTCTGACGCAAAAACCCGACAGGGCCATAAACTAAACATCATAGCCAGTACCAGCATCCCCGGCACCAACGCCAAACGATAAAGTCTTTTCATCAAACTCTTTCCTCATAGCTTTCGTTTTTATTCAAAATTCCGGTCATACCTTTCCGGCAATTCCACTCCCGTTAACAATGAACGGTCAAATGCCTGAATCAGCTTCACTGCCGTAGGGACGGAGGTATACAGTTTTTTCAGCAGTGTATCATTGCTTTCATGACAGGCCGGATTGTCGATCTTCTGATTCATCAGTCCTTTGTAGAGCTTATGCTGACGGGACAGATGCATGAGACCGTTGAGCACCTTCTGTTTTGTCGGATTGGGTGCGGTGAACAGTCGCTTGACGAGAACCATATCTTTTAATGCCCGCTGTGTCTGGCGCGCGGAAATGGTGGGAAAGAAGCAGCTGATGGCATGGGCTGTATGCATATCCGTGGGGATCTTTTCCGCATAAGGATAAGATACGGGATCTTTCTGATCCAGCCGCAGCAGCTTTTTGTCAAATTCTTCCTCGATTTCCAGGTGGGCAACACCGCTTTTTTTAATATAACTGTTGACATAGCCGTGGCATTCACTGTCCAGGGTAAAATGGGCGATAAATCCCATGAGGTAAGCGTACTGTGCGCTGTCCCGCGGTGTTTTTTTCATGACGCGCAGGGCATTTTCAAAAAAATCTCTGGCCGGAGCGTGATGCAGCCCGGTACCGATTTTGATAATACGGTTAATATAGCATGGTCGGTAGTAAAAGTAGATATCCGGTCCCTGTAATCCAATGTCGAAAGCTGTATAGTGATTGTTGACAATGGTACCGAGATCGGCAGGTAATACTTTCGCTACCTGGGCGCCAAATCTTTTGTGAGCATAAAATGCAGGCATTTCTAGTACCTCCTTTGTCTGATTGGTTTAATCATAAGAGCTTCTGAGGAAAAAGTAAACATGATTTTTGTGGAAAAATTGTGAAGAAACACCAAAAATCCGGAAAATTTATTTTGTGTTTCTAAATGTCTGTTAAAATTGCACCTTTGCAGGAAGTGTGATACACTGGTTCTAAGTATGAGATGAGGAATCCGGACCGCCGGTGGCAGAGGGTTCTTCGGAATGACAGATCAGGGAGGATTTTCTTATGGCTAAGATTGGTGTATTGGGTGCCGGTACCTGGGGTATGGCGCTGGCCAGAATGCTTTGCAATATGGGACATGAGGTGCAGGTATGGTCTGCGCTTCCCCAGGAGATCGATCAGCTTCGTACGACAGGTGTGCATCCGAAGCTGAAAGATATGGTAATTCCGAAAGCTTTGCAGTATACAAAGGAGATTCAGGAAGTCTGCACGGACAAGGATATCCTGCTGTTTGCAGTACCTTCTGTGTTTGTGCGCTCTACCGCGGCTCAGGCGGCGGAATATATGAAGGATGGCCAGGTCATCGTGGATGTGGCCAAGGGTATTGAGGCCAGTACTCTTTTCACCATGACGGAGGTTATCCGGGATGAACTGAATAAGAAGGGCGGCCTGGAGAATGTGAAGCTGGTGGCTCTGTCCGGCCCTACACATGCGGAAGAGGCGGCCATTGATTTGCCGACTACCATCGTTTCTGCCTGCCCGGATCTTGCTGCGGCAGAGTATGTGCAGCAGATATTTATGAATCCGAAATTCCGTGTGTATACCAATACGGATATCCATGGTGTGGAGATCTGCGGCGCCTTTAAAAATATCATTGCTCTGGCCACCGGTATTGCCAGGGGACTGGGCTACGGGGATAATACGGCGGCAGCGCTGATTACCCGCGGTGTGAAGGAAATGTCAGCTCTGGGTGAGCTGCTGGGTTGTAAGCCGGAGACCTTTAATGGTCTGGCGGGTATCGGAGATCTGATCGTTACCTGTACCAGTCTTCATAGCCGTAATCTGACAGCAGGCATGCTTTTAGGCAAGGGTAAGAGTCGTGATGAGGCTGTTAAAGATGTTGGTATGGTGGTTGAGGGTATCTATGCTCTGGATGCGGCCATGCAGCTGAAAAAGAAGTATAATGTGGAACTTCCTATCTGTGAAATGGTCAATGGCATCGTGAATGAGGGCCTTTCACCAGAAATAGGGGAGAATCTTCTGATGACCCGTGAGGGTAAGCAGGAATAGGAGAAGACACAGGTTTCTCGACCATCATCTTTGGTCGAGAAAATAAATGGCGAAACAAACAAATAGGATTTGCTTTTATTTTACCGGTAAAGATGGTATAATATACGGCAGCGTTAAAAGGCAGATCAAAAATGGTCCACCGGATCCTTTATTGATATGCCTGGCAAGAAAAAGAACCTCTGGTTTCAGAGGCTCTTTCCTGTCTTTTGTGTCTTATGTACAGTTTATTTTTCCTGTAGCTTTTTTAACTGATTGTAGAGATGTTCGATGATATGCCGGCGGCGGATGATGCCGATGAAGACTTTGCTGTCATCGATGACCGGTACGAAGTTCTGCTGCATGGAGGCTTCGACCAGTTCTTCCATGGTACAGTCAATGTTGACGGGTTTGTAATTCCAGCGCCTCGGCAGTGCGCTGATGCGTACATCTTCGGAGCTTTTCAGATTTAAAGAAGAGTGTCCTTTGAGGTAGCGAAGCAGGTCACCTTCGGTAAGTGTACCAAC
>CALZMS010000140.1 GCA_945788595.1 uncultured Lachnospiraceae bacterium | reverse complement strand
AATTTTCGGTCATTTATACCCTCCGCACCCGGCATGGATGTCATATGCTACTGCCCTATCCTGGCATAGACCTCGGAAACCTTGAAGAAGCCCTTCGACATGAAGAACTCATGGGCGGGATGATTGTCCTTGCCGGACTCGAGATATACATCCTTAAGCCCGCGCGAGGCGAACCAGCCGAGGGCTGCGTCCAGGAGGGCGGAACCTATTCCCCTGCCCCGGATGTCAGGGTTGACCAGGATGTCGCAAAGCACCCCGAAATGGTCCCCTCCATCCTCAGAGTCTTCCAGAACGATCTGGAAATTACGGTACTCGTTTTGTCCGTTATTTTTCACAAAACGGACATTAAGATTCAGAATATGATCATAGTCGGTATCGCTTGAAGACGCATCGTAAAGGTCAGATTCTGTTATGTAATCGGCATCGCCTGAAGTTACATCGTAAAGCTCAGCTTCCTCTACAGGAGTGGCATCGTACTCGATCTCTTCCGCCGCGGAATTGGCATAGCCAATGCGGCAGTCCAGCAGCGCGTAAGCCTTATCCAGATCATCCCCGGTCAGCACTGCGTGTTCCTCTCTGTAAGCTGTAACAGAAATATAATTGCCGGTTTTCAGGTCACGGTAATCCACATCGTTATCTATGGGCAGATCCATGTACACTGCTTTTACCGAATGCTGGGACGGGATCTGTTGATCCAGCTTGAGCACATCGGTCAGAAAAACAGTCATAAAGGCAATACTGAATACTCCGCATACGATCATCTCTTTTTTGTGATGGAAGGCGGAATGGATGTCAAAATCAAAGATGACCTCCAGAATCGCGTGTACCAATACCAGAAATACCACCAGTCCGAGGATGGACCAGAAAGAGGAGAATCCCGGGGCCAGCTGACCAAAGAACAGACCGGCGTACAGCGCGATGGGAATCACTAGCATAACTCTGAGCACAATGCGAAGCTTCGGAAAAGCGATGGCTTTCTGGGCACTTTCGGAAGCGCGCATGCGGTACAGCACTATGGAGAGCGCCAGCAGGGCGGTAGTATACACGATCGTAAATAAATAACTAGCCACAGTAGAAACTCTGTACAGCTGAAAAATAATCCAGAACGGAGACAGATAATTCAGGTATTCTGCCAGTCCGATAGAATAATTGGCATAGGTATGATAATACACGCTCATAAAAGATGGAACCAGCTGCGTGATCATCAAAGGATATAAAACGAACATACCCAGCACGCCTATGGCTACCAGCGTATTTCCTGTGATCATGCAGGCAAGGATCGCGCTGTGGTATACCAGTAGAAAAATCAGCAGATTGTGTAAAAAGCCAATGATCAGCGAACCCAGAACACCTGTACTCATAAAACCGAAAGCTGTCAGTACAATACTGCTTAAAATACTGAATGCCAGAGCCGGAACCACATAGAACAGAACACCATTAATCCAGCGGATCAGAAAGAATTTTTCCCGCCGAAGGGGAAGACTGTGGTAAAAATCCAGCTGGCATTTACTGGAAAGGTAGGCAAATCCCTGAAAACCACAAATTACGGCGCCGGTAATAGCAACGATCGTCAGTAAAAAGTTTTGGCGGTCGTACATCTGTTTGATCTGGCTCAAAAGCCGGGCTGTTTCATAGGAATCGATCCCATTTGCATTTTCAAAACTTAAAGACTGTATGGTTAGGGTCGAAAAGATCAGACTCAGCAGAAAGACTACGCAGGCCAGGGCCGGAACCCAGACGCGATGGCGCATATCCTCCCGCAAAGAATTAAAGAATGAGGTTTTTGATGTCATAGCCATGTACCCCCGTTTCACTAATAAATATTTCTTCCAGAGAGAGCGGAAGACTCTCGCAGAATACCGGTTCCTTTGCCCGGATGACGGTCATAATGATATCCAGATCGCCCTTGGCGGTAACCGTGTACAAAGAACCGCGTTTTTCGATGTTCATGATATCGAGACGCTGTCTGAGATAATCGCTGATATCTTCGCCTTCCAGCGCCAGCTGAACTTTATGCAGATTGCTCTTGAGGTCCTCAAGGTCACGGGACAGCAGGATACCGCCTCGATGCAGCAGTCCCACATGGTCACAGATATCCTCCAGCTCCCTAAGGTTGTGGGAGGCGATCACCGGTGTGAAATCCCGGTCGCACATTTCCTGGGCAAACAGGGATTTGATGGCCTGGCGCATTACCGGGTCTAGTCCGTCGAAGGACTCGTCACAGAACAGCCATTTTGCACCGGAGCAGATGCCGATAAGCAGGGACAGCTGTTTTTTCATACCTTTGGAAAAGGTTGAGATCCGGCGCTTTTTGTCCAGGGAAAACTTTTCCAGCAGTTCATAGATGCGTTCAGTCTGAAAATCCGGATAGGAAAGCTGGTAGAACCGGATCATATCATCGGCCGATGCGTTTGAAAAATAGTAAGCATCGTCAGAAATATAGAAGATTTCCTGTTTGACTTCCGGATTTTCGTATACCGGGCGGTTGTCGGAAAGAATAGATCCCTTATCGGGGCGGAATACACCGCAGATCATCCGCAGCAGCGTACTTTTTCCGGCACCGTTGGTTCCCAGAAGTCCGAACACTTTTCCTTCCTCTATAGTTAAGGAAAGATCATTGACAGCCATAATGCCATCGAAGCATTTGCTTACATGATCAATTTGTATCATAGGTCACACCTCCGTAAATTAATTCTACCGTTTCCAGCACATCCTCCCGGGAGATTCCGGAGGACTTTGCTTTCGTGACGGCTGTTTTTAAGGAAGAAAGAATGTTTTCCCGGTGCAGCGCATGTAATGCCGTACTGGAAGAAACGAAATTTCCTCTGCCGGTCACCGTATAGATGTATCCGGATTTTTCCAGCTCGCTGTAGGCCCTTTGGATCGTATTGGGAGTGACGGAGAGCTCCATGGCCATGGACCGGACGGAAGGTATTTTTTCATCCGGCTGCAGGACTCCATTCAGAATCAGTTCCTGAAAACGTTCCGTCACCTGCTCATACAGCGGGCGTCTGTCTTTGTAATCAAGCTGTATCATGCTACGCCCCTTTCTGCAAATTTATGCGTATTAAGTGTATTAACTGACTTGATACACTTAATATACCACATCCTACTTATTAAGCAAGTCTGAAATTCTGAAGATTTTCTGAAGAAAGGATGAAGAAGAAAAAGCTTCTATTTTAAGAGATTTTCCACTTTAATTCGCTATATTAATTGACAAAATGTAGTCGAGTTGCTAGAATACAGACTAAGGTCAAAATCGAGAAAGGATAGAGGAACATGAAACAAAGAGTATATTCTATATTGGTAGATAACTCTGCCGGTGTTCTTAGCCGAGTTGCCAGTCTTTTCTCCAGACGCGGATACAATATTGACAGTCTGACTGTTGGTGTGACCGCAGATCCCGCCTTTTCCCGCATGACGATCGTCTGCAGCGGAGATGACAGTGTTCTGGAGCAGATCAGAAAGCAGCTGGCCAAGCTGGTAGATGTACGTGATATTAAGGTTCTGGAGCCCGGAGACAGCGTGACTCATGAATTAATGATGATTAAGCTGACGGCAAAGGACGAGGACAGACAGAATGTCATGGCACTGGCCGAGATCTTTAAGGCAAAAACAGTGGATGTTGGTCCGGAATCCATGATTCTGGAGGTTGTGGGAAGTGTCAGCAAGTTGGCAGCCTTCTTAAACCTGCTGAGCGGATATGAGATTCTCGAGCTGGCCCGCACTGGTGTAACGGGTCTTTCCCGCGGCATCGAAGATGTCAAAATGTTCTAAATTAAATAAGATGGATAGAGGTAATTTACCCATAAAATAATTTTGCCGGGAGGAATAGTTAAAATGGCAGATGCAAAGATTTTTTATCAGGAAGATTGTAACTTAAGCTTACTGGATGGCAAGACGATCGCCATCATCGGATACGGCAGCCAGGGTCACGCACACGCACTGAACCTGAAAGAGTCCGGATGCAACGTTATCATCGGTCTTTACGAAGGCTCCAGATCCTGGACTAAGGCTGAGGCACAGGGCTTCAAAGTTTACACAGCAGCAGAGGCTGCAAAGCTGGCTGACATCATCATGATCCTGATCAACGATGAGAAACAGGCTAAGCTGTACAAAGAGGACATCGAGCCCAATCTGGAAGAGGGAAATATGCTGATGTTCGCTCATGGTTTCAACATTCACTTCGGATGTATTAAACCGCCGAAATTCGTTGACGTTACTATGATCGCTCCGAAAGGACTGGGACATACTGTACGTTCCGAGTATCAGGCAGGC
>CALZMS010000139.1 GCA_945788595.1 uncultured Lachnospiraceae bacterium | reverse complement strand
TGTGAGGAACGATAGAGTTATGGGAATAGTATTGAGTGTGTTGGGCGTGTTTTGTCTAGTGTATTTTGTGTTATGCGGTCTGTATGCTGGTTTTTGCGCATCTTTTCTCGGCATCTGGCCGGCAGCCGGATTTATTTTTCTTGTCTGCGGTATATCATGCCATATGCATAAAAAAGGCATAGCCTTTCTGCATCTGCCCCACGGTCTGAAGCTGGTGCTTGGAGGTATGGTACTGGCTGGCGTGCTGCTTTTCCTGGGCATGGAGGGGGTGATAGCGTCTCAGATGTTTGCCCGGGGGGAAAAGAATCTGGACTATATTCTGATACTGGGAGCTCAGGTCAGAGGCGACCATGTGAGCCGGGCACTGGAGGATCGGTTAAAAACAGCCAGAGACTATCTGGAGGAAAATCCGGACACAAAAGCTGTACTTTCCGGCGGTCAGGGCCCGGGAGAAAATCTCACGGAAGCTCAGGCGATGTATGACTGGCTTATTGCGCATGGTATTGACGGCACCCGTTTAATCCGGGAGGATAAATCCACCTCTACTTGGGAGAACATGAACTGCAGCAAGGCGCTGATCTCGGAAAATGCATCGGATATAACCATAGGTATCGTTACCAACAATTTCCATGTATATCGTGGTGTGATGCTGGCTAAACGCAGTGGATTTGACAAAGCCTGCGGTATTGCTGCCGAGTCTCATTCCCTTTTGCAGCTTCATTTTCTGGTCAGAGAGGGAATTGCTCTGGCGAAGGATCTGGTAAAGTATAGAATCTGATTGTCACTGAGTCAAATTGATTCGCAGGAAAAATGTTGCTGTAAAAAATGTAAAATCCAGAAATGTTTTTGGGTCACAATATCTGAGAAAACAGCTTTAATGAATGCGGAAAAGTATAGAACCGTAGAATCTGCGGCGTATAATTCAATAATGTCCTGTACATAATAAAAAAGAGCCATTTTTATCTGTCAGCTTAATCGACAGACAGGTGGAATCTATGAAAAGGAGGACTTTATTATGCCATTATTAAGCTGTATGGTGACGAACTGTGTCTACAATAAGGATGAGCTCTGCTCAAAAGGAGATATCAAAGTAGGAGGCCGTGACGCCAAAGTTGCGGATGAGACCTGCTGTGACAGCTTCCGTGACAGAGCGGACAGTCCGGTGATCAATTCCATGACATCCGGATGCGGCTGCAGCAGTATCCGTGTGGATTGTGAAGCTTGCAGCTGCAAATTCAATGAGGACGAAAAGTGTACAGCCCGGGAAATCAGTATTGATGGCCCGTGTGCCGACAGATGTGAGGATACAGTCTGTGAATCCTTCCGCTGCCGATGATGAACAGATGATTTTTTAAGAAAACAATTCGATTATAATTTAAAGAAGAAAGTTTGCGGAAAATCAGCAAAAAATGAAGAAAAACTGTGTCAGGAGGAAAAAATCTCTTGACACGGCTACATATTTATGGTAAATTAATCGAGGTAAAAGAAAGAAGAGTATCCACTCTCACCTTAGCACAAATGCAGTGACTCGGGTTAATACGAAATACAGCTTGGCTGTAGTATGCGTAAAGTGGATAGTCTGACTATCTGCTTTTTATTTTGTTAGGGAGGTATACGGCCATTAGCGAGTTAATGATTAACGAACAGATTCGCGATAAGGAAGTTCGCGTGATTAGTGCGACAGGAGAGCAGCTGGGAATTATGTCTTCCAGAGATGCTTACAAGATGGCGCAGGAAGCAAATCTTGATCTGGTAAAGATTGCTCCGACTGCAAAGCCGCCGGTGTGCAAGATCATCGATTACGGCAAATACAGATATGAGATCGCCAGAAAAGAAAAAGAGGCCAAGAAAAAACAGAAAGTTGTTGAGATCAAAGAGGTTCGTCTTTCCCCGAACATCGATGAAAACGATCTGAATACGAAGGCAAGTGCTGCCCGTAAGTTTATTACCAAAGGCAACCGCGTAAAGGTAACGCTTCGTTTCCGCGGACGTGAGATGGCTCATGTACAGAGCAGTAAGGTTATCCTGGATGAGTTTGCGTCCCGTCTGTCCGATATCGCTACAGTGGAGAAGGCTCCGAAGATGGAAGGCAGAAGCATGAGTATGTTTTTAACTGAAAAACGTTAAAATAATAGATTTGAGAGCTTAAGGAGGAATGGTGACATGCCAAAAATGAAAACAAGCAGAGCTGCTGCAAAGCGCTTTAAAGTAACAGGTTCAGGAAAACTCGTTAGAAATAAAGCTTATAAGAGCCATATCTTAACAAAGAAAACCACTAAGAGAAAAAGAAATCTTAGAAAAGACATCATCATGGACGAGACAAACGTTAAGAGCATGAAGAAGATCTTACCGTACATGTAAGCAGAAGAGGTTAGGAGGAATTAAGAAATGGCAAGAATCAAAGGCGGTTTAAACGCAAAGAAAAAACATAACAGAGTATTAAAGCTGGCTAAAGGTTACAGAGGAGCCAGATCCAAACAGTACAGAGTAGCAAAACAGTCCGTTATGAGAGCTCTGACCACTTCCTACGCTGGCCGTAAGGAAAGAAAACGTCAGTTCAGACAGCTGTGGATCGCTCGTATCAACGCTGCAGCACGTATGAATGGTTTGTCCTACAGCAAATTCATGTATGGTCTGAAGCTGGCTAACGTTGACCTGAACAGAAAAGTTCTGGCTGACATGGCTATCAACGATGCAGAAGGCTTTGCAACACTGGCAGAGCTGGCAAAGAGCAAAATTGCCTAAGCCAATCGCGTGAATGTGATGGGGAATCTCTTTCAGAAGAGGTTCCCTTTTTTCATCCTATGAATAGATTAAGGAAAGCGATTTTGATATAATTATTTTTATTGAAAAATGCAGTTGTATTTTATGGTAATGAATAATCATTCTCTTTTAAGATGTACAATGTGATTCGTATTATTGTGTTGTACATCGAGAATAAAGCGAGGAAAAACTATGTCGGATATGGATTTATTTTCCTATATGAAAGAAGCAACACTCGAAAAAGAATCACCCCTGGCGTCCAGAATGCGCCCCAAAACCCTGGAAGAGGTCGTAGGCCAGCAGCATATCATTGGAGAGGGAAAGATGCTGTATCGTGCCATAAAAGCCGATAAGCTGAGCTCCCTGATCTTTTACGGACCGCCCGGAACAGGGAAAACAACACTGGCAAAGGTCATCGCAAACACCACCAGTGCCAGATTTACCCAGCTCAACGCTACTACCGCCGGAAAGAAGGATATGGAAGAAGCTGTAAAAAAAGCTCAGGATGACCTTGGTATGTACGGCAAAAAGACGATTCTGTTTATCGATGAGATCCATCGGTTCAATAAAGGGCAGCAGGATTATCTGCTGCCCTACGTGGAGGATGGCACAATCATCCTGATTGGCGCTACCACAGAAAATCCCTATTTCGAGGTCAACGGTGCTTTGTTGTCCCGTTCCGTAATTTTCGAGCTGAAATCCCTGGAAATCGAAGATGTGGAGAAGCTGCTTGACCGGGCAGTGACAGACCGGATAAACGGTATGGGAAGCTATGATGCCGTACTGGAGCCGGATGCCCGCTATTTTCTGGCAGACGTAGCCGGAGGAGATGCCAGAGCGGCGTTAAATGCCATAGAGCTGGCCATTCTGACCACTCCGAGATCAGAGGACGGTAAGATCCATATTGACCTTGACACAGCCTCAGAATGTATCCAAAAACGTGTAGTCCGCTATGATAAGACAGGAGATCAGCACTATGACACCATCTCCGCTTTCATCAAAAGCATGCGCGGCTCAGATCCCGATGCAGCCGTATACTATCTGGCAAAAATGCTGTACGCCGGCGAGGATATCAAATTTATTGCCCGCCGTATGATGATCTGCGCCTCAGAAGACGTAGGAAACGCCGATCCTCAGGCACTGGTGGTAGCCACCGCAGCAGCCCAGGCCGTAGAGCGTGTCGGCATGCCCGAAGCCCAGCTGATCCTGTCCCAGGCAGCCATCTACATTGCCTCAGCCCCCAAAAGCAACGCCTGCACCAACGCCATTTTCGCCGCCATGCAGAGCGTACAAAATGTCAAAACCACAGTGCCCGTCCACCTGCAGGATGCCCACTACAAAGCATCAGCCAAGCTGGGCCACGGCGTAGGCTATAAATATGCCCACGACTACCCGGAGCACTACGTAAAACAGCAATACCTGCCCGACGAGATCAAAAATGAGGTATTCTACGAGCCCACAGATATCGGACAGGAAAGTACAATAAAAGAACGCCTGGAACGGCTGAAATCACATACTGAGT
>CALZMS010000138.1 GCA_945788595.1 uncultured Lachnospiraceae bacterium | reverse complement strand
TCATAGTTGATATCATCTACATGAGCTTTCATCTCATCGATCTGCTCCTGGGTAATATCCAGTCCCAGCTCTTTCTCTGTCTCTGCAAGGGCAATCCAGAGTCTTCTCCAGGTACGGAATTTCATATCCGGGGAAAAGATATACTGCATCTCCTTACTGGCATAACGTTCGGATAACGGGCTTACATATTTGTCGCTCATAAAAATCCTCCTAAATACTTTTTATTTATCGTATTCGCCGCGGATATCCTCCTTCGGCGGATCCATCGGGTACTTTCCTGTAAAGCATCCTGTACAGATGCCCTGGTTTCCGGCCAGCGCCGGCAGTCTGGAAATATCCAGATAATGCAGAGAATCCGCGCCGATGACCTGACGGATCTCTTCTACTGTACGGTTATAGGCGATCAGCTGCTCCCTTACCGGTACATCTGTACCGAAATAGCAGGGCCATAAGAACGGCGGCGAGCTGACCATCATATGTACTTCTTTGGCTCCGGCATTGCGAAGCATGGTGACTATACGGTCACTTGTAGTACCGCGGACAATGGAATCATCGATCATGATGATACGCTTTCCTTCCACAGCCTCCTTCAGTACGTTCAGCTTGACCTGCACGCTGGACTCACGATTGCTCTGTTTCGGTTTGATAAAGGTACGGCCTACGTAGCTGTTTTTTACAAAAGCCACACCATAGGGAATGCCGGACTGCAGCGCATAGCCCATAGCCGCGGCATTGCCGGACTCTGGCACGCCAACTACCAGATCAGCGTCCACAGGGGAATCCATAGCGAGATATTTCCCCGCAAGAATACGGGAATCATATACGCTCATGCCGTCAATATGACTGTCCATACGGGCAAAATAAATATATTCAAATACACAGCGAGCCTGTTTCTCCGGAGAAATACACATGGACTTATCGGATTTGATGCCGCCCTCCTTGGTGATGATCACCACTTCTCCGGGCTCCACATCACGGATAAAAGTAGCACCTACCGTATCCAGAGCACAGCTCTCAGATGCCAGGATATACGCATTGTCTCTCTTACCGATACATAAGGGACGGAAACCATAGGGATCACGCACACCCATCAGCTTTCTCGGAGAGGAAACCACCAGAGAATAAGCACCTTTAAGCTTACGGGCCGCATTGATCACGGCTTCCTCAGCCGTCTTTGCCTTTACACGCTCTCTGGCAATGTGATAGGCGATAACCTCAGTATCGATAGTTGTCTGGAAAATAGCGCCGCCGATCTCCAGCTTATGACGAAGCTCCGGTGTGTTAACCAGATTTCCGTTGTGTGCAAGTGCCAGAGTACCTTTGACATAGTTCAGTACCAGCGGCTGGGCATTCTCGCGGGTGGAAGCACCGGCTGTGGAGTAACGCACATGACCCACACCGATATTTCCGTGCAGCTTTTCCAGGTTTTCCGGGGTAAATACTTCATTGACCAGCCCCATTCCTTTGTGGGACTTTACCACATTTGGTCCATCCGTATCACTGACAGCGATACCGCAGCTTTCCTGACCGCGATGCTGCAGAGACATCAGACCATAGTAGATCGTGGAGGCAACATCATTGCCGTCCAGATCGTAAACACCGAAAACACCACACTCCTCTTTCAGGTTGTCTTCTGTGTTCTGATACGTCAGATATTGTTCATTTTCTTTCATTTTGCGTCCTTTCCTCTTAAGAGCAGATACGGGAAAACCGAAAGCCGGTTCTCCGCAGAACAACATATCTATTAGATTTTCATAATAATACCTTGTTAATTATAAACTACTCTTATTATCTAACGCAAGATGCCAATACACAAAAAAATAAATTAATATCCTGTATTTTTGTGATAAGTGTCTGTCAACTCCTTGAGATAATCCTTCATTCCTGTTTCGTAGCTTCTGCGGTCGCCGTTTTCCATCTGATCTTTCAGCTGCTGAAAACGTGCCGCGCCTGCCGACTCATGAAAGCTCTCTTTTGTTTCCTCCACCTGAGTCCAGATCTTCAGCACCGTATCCTGGTCTACCCCAAGACTTTCTGCCGTCTTCATCATCTGATCCTCTCCATCTGCCAGACATACTGCCGTCAGATATCCGGTGAGAACCTTATTGCTGTGCAGAAATTCGTAAGCCGTCTTAAAACATTCTCTGGCTTCACTGAGTTCAAAAAGCCGGGCATACGCACAGCCCATATTATAATACACGCTGCCTTTAAACTGACTGCCGGTATCATCATCCCCCGGAAGTTTCAGGCTTGCCTTATAAATATTCAGCGCATTCCGGAATTTTTCATTTCCGTACAGATAATCAGCTTTCATTTTCATCCGTATACGTTCGGGCTGTGCTCCGTACTGTTCCAGTTTTGCGTTAAAAATCCGCATTTCTTCATGGGAAAGATAATATATTTCCTTAAAGATCGGCATCAGAATCTGGCCGACAGGTGCTTTCTGCTCCAAAAGACCTCGGACTTTCTTTGAAAGAGCCGTCAGGCCCAGCATATTTTGCAGCCAGTCACAGAGCTTCTCATTCAGAATCGTTTCATCCACCAGATACAGGTTGTTGTAAAGATAAAAACACAGTTCCTCTATGGAATAAATGTTGGTACTGATATTTTCAATGTAAAACGGGGTATCCGCCGATTTTGTTCTGCAAAGTATGTAACTCATACGCGTTTACCTCCTGTTTCTGTCAGTACTTCCTCCCACACCTTGCCGCTGGTGGGATACAGATCACCAAAGCCCAGGTCAGTTACCCTGACTTTCATCGCGGTACCGGAAGTAAAACCAACTTCGATACGCACCCGGGAAGCCTTGGGCGGCCGTTTCGGCAGACCCTCCAGTTTCATGGCAACGGTCCGTCGCTCTTTGGAATACATTTCCCCGATCTGCAGCCGGATAGAATCCTCTTCATCAAGGAACACCTCACAGCTTGCCTCACTGTCATACCAGTTACCGCCCCCGGCGATCAGAGGATAATATCCCGGTACACCATTGATCATCATTTCCATCCCCACATTATAGCGCACCACATCGCCGCCAAGATAAAGGTAGGCCTTCAGCCTTTTATCTTCCACCTTTTCTCTGGCCGCCTCACAGGCACCTTTGACATACAGATTGTTTCCGAAATATACCTTTCTTTGTGCTTTACACAAAAGCACCACTGACTTTTTGGCCCATTCCTGAGAAAAGCCATTGCCCACCAGATAGATGGTAGAATAGATGTCCGTTCCCAGAGAATCCTGGATCAGTTCACAAAACTCAATATCTTTCTGCCGTCCGTCAGCCGGAAGCGTTATCCGTTTTCCTTCCCGACAGGATACAAGCGCCGGCCGTGTTGTCTGATCTACATCCAGACGTCTGAAATATACATCCTGGTTTTCGAAGACAAATAAGCCAACTTTTCGTCCTCTTCCATCCAGTCTGTGCGAAAAAGTCTCATAATAGAAGCTTTCCGCATATTCCTGAAGAAAAGCCCTTCCCTTTTCAAAGCCAAGCGTTTCATAAGCCACCCGGACATTTTCCACCAGAATACGGGATATTCTCGGTGTCGTCATCATAAAAGAAGTGATCTTCCGCATATACTCCGGCAGCCCCAGAAGCGCCAGAGATTCACGGATCAATATCGCCAGAAGTTCTCCCGGCCGATAAGACTTTCCTGCCACCATGACTTCCCGGCTGCTCTGACAAAGCTCGTAAATGCCGCTGACAAAATATTCACCTTTCTGAGCGGAAAAATACTCAGCTTCCGGCCCGAAATGCCAGGTTTTTCCATCCGCCGTACTGATGCAGTTGGCAAAAGAAGTATCCTCCGTTCCCACCTTAACAGGAAGTGATACGGCGATATCAGCCTGACGGTCATAATAACAGATCTGAGAGGTATCTGTACCAAAATCAAATCCGATCAGAATATTTCTCGTTTCGTTCATCCCGCGTTCTTCCTCCTAAAGTAATGTAAAAATCTCTCTGCAAATATGATCTGTTGTCAGATATTCTTCCATATCCCGGTCAAGCTGATCAAAGTTCTGCACATGCCAGTCACTCAGCATCCGGTTGAGCATCTGGTATTTTGTCTTTCCTCTGGTCTCGATCTGGTTACCAGATATAGTATGTACAGTAAGGTCCGTCATCTTATTGTCACGGATCAGGGTATACTCAAGCACCTCACCGTAAAACAGCATAAATTCTTTTGCAAATACTCCCTGAAACATTTCTTTCATAGGTTCGCTTTTAAATTCCCGCTTTTTTTCTCCTTCTGAACGAAGACAATACCGGATCACTACCGACTCCCCCGGTTTACCTTTT
>CALZMS010000137.1 GCA_945788595.1 uncultured Lachnospiraceae bacterium | reverse complement strand
CTTGCTGTGGGGGTTCCCCATTCCCATCCTGCTGGCGTTTTTGCTGAACCGGATCGAGAGTAAAGGCATTAAGAAAAAAGTACAGCTCGTCCTGTATATGCCAAACTTTGTTTCTGTCATTGTTCTGTGCGGTATTGTAAGAATCTTTCTTTCCGTAACAGGACCGGTGAATCTCTTGCTGGGAACCAGCATAAACTTTATGACCATGCCGGAGGCTTTCAGACCCATTTACATTATCAGCGGTATCTGGCAGGGCGCAGGCTGGGCATCCATTATGTACACCGCAGCGCTTTCCAATGCCAGTCAGGAATTAAAAGAAGCCGCAGTCATTGATGGTGCCAATATCTTTCAGCAGATCAAGGCTGTGGAATGGCCGGCGATCAAAGACATGGTTATTATTCAGTTTATTCTTCAGGCCGGAAATATCATGAGCATTGGTTTTGAAAAGGCATATGCTCTGCAGACAGATCTTAACCTGGCATCATCAGAAATCATCGCCACCTATGTATACAAAAAAGGTCTTATAGACGGTGATTACAGCTTTTCAACGGCTGTAGGTCTGTTTAACACGGTGATCAATCTGATACTTCTGCTTGCGGTAAATAAGGTTGTTGCCAAAATGAATGACGGTAAAGGATTATAGGGAGGGGATTAGTGATGAAGAAAAAAAGCAGATTTGCAAGATACTCCCTGCAGGATAAGGCACTTTTGCTGACAGGTTACATATTACTTGGATTGTTTGTTGTTGCGATCATCATTCCCATGTTGTATATCGTTGTTGCGTCTTTTATGGATCCGGTAATGCTTCAGAACAAGGGTATTACATTTGATTTCAGCAAATGGACGCTGACAGCTTATGAGAGGGTTATCTCCAATAAGCAGATCTGGGTAGGTTTTAAAAATGCAGTTATTTACTCTGTCGTATTCACTGTGGTATCTGTATTTATCACCCTGCTGGCAGCGTATCCTATGTCCAGACCGGATTTTAAGGGAAAAGGATTTTTTAACGTTATTTTTGTCATTACCATGTTTTTCGGCGGCGGATTGATCCCGACCTATTTGCTGATCAGTAAACTAAACCTTTTGGACAGTATGTGGGCAATTATCCTTCCGGGTGCGTTCAGTGTATGGAATATGATCATTGCAAGAACATATTATCAGGGAATTCCTTCTGATCTTCGTGAGGCGGCAGAGGTGGACGGTGCCAATGAGATGGTATATTTCTTTAAAATTCTGCTTCCGGTATGTACACCTGTCATTGCAGTGCTGGCATTGTGGCAGTTTGTAGGTATGTGGAACAGCTATTTCGATGCCATGATCTACCTGAACGATTCAGCTAAACAGCCGCTGCAGCTGGTACTTCGCTCCATTCTGATTCAGAATCAGCCGGAATCCGGTATGATATCTGATATGCAGAGTACAGCGGCAAGAGCTCAGCTGGCGGAGCTGCTGAAGTACGCAACGATCATTGTATCCAGTTTACCGTTGCTGGTAATGTATCCGTTTTTCCAGAAATATTTTGATGCCGGTATTATGGCCGGATCGATCAAGGGTTAAAAAAGAAAAGAAAGGATCAAACATATGAAGGCAAGAAAAGTAAAAGCATGTATCGCAGCAGCCCTGGCAGCCTGTACATTGGTTTCCATGGTTGGATGTGGAAAAAGCAAAGTGGAACTGAATGATGGTACCTTCAAGGAGGTCGACGCAGCAGAGCTGCAGTTCCCGATGAAGGAGAAAACAGTGATTACCGGTATGACCAGTTATCCTGCCAATACAGAATCCAATCCCAACAACAGAACTATTTTTAAACGTCTGCAGGAAAAGACCAATGTTGAGGTGGAGTGGACCGCAATTCAGGGTGATCAGTGGGGAGATAAAATAGCTCTGTCTATGGCTAATCCGGAAGAATTAACTGATTTTGTGTTCAACGCTGGTTTCGGTGACAGTGATCTGTTAAAATATGCGGATCAGGGAATTATCATTGCGCTGGAAGAGTATATAGATGCCTACATGCCGAATCTGAAGTCTGTTTTTGATAAGTATCCGGAATACAGAGCAATGTGTACAGATACAGAAGGACATATCTGGGCATTACCGTGGATCGAACAGCTGGGTGCAGATAAAACTGCTATTCAGACCGTGGGCAATATGAGCTTTATCAACAAAAAATGGCTGGATTTCCTGGGACTTGAGATTCCCGAAACGGTTGATGAATTCGAACAGGTGCTGATCGCGTTCCGTGATCATGCTTCAGAGCTTCAGGCAGAATTTAATATTGACGGAAGCATCATTCCCATGTCCTGTATCGTAAATGACGGTGATCAGGATCCGGCTATTCTGATCAACGGATTTGGCGAAGGATACGGTGATGCAGATAAGGGAAGACACATCGCGGTAACCGATGACAAGAAAGTAATCTGTGCTGCAACACAGGAAGGCTACAGAAAAGGTATTGAATGGCTGCACAAGCTGAATGCAGAAGGACTCATTGATCCGGAAGCCTTTACACAGGAATGGTCCACATATGTATCAAAAGGAAAATCCGGACGTTACGGTGTATGCTTCAGCTGGGATGTGGCAAATATCGATAATATTCAGGATTGGGTACCGCTTCCGGTGCTGACCGCAGATACAACAAACCTGACTCCGCAGAATGGATCCTTTACCAGTGGATTTGACCGTGGCCGTTGTGTAGTAACAGCAGTTGCCAAGAATCCGGCACTGGTATGCGCTTGGTTGGATCAGATGTATGATCCGATGCAGTCTCCGCAGAACAACTGGGGAACTTACGGCGAAGAAGATGATTTTGATATCTTTGTAATGGGTAAAAACGCAGACGGTGAGGATATGCTTCAGCATGCACCTCTTGGCGATGCTTCACCGGTAGAGGTAAGAGAGGCAGAGTCCGTTGGAGGACCGCTGGCTATTCTGGATGAGTACTATGGAAAATATGTGACCTGCCCGGATGACGCACAGTATCGTCTTGACTGGATCAAGGACTACTATACACCGGATATGCATACAGAATATGTTTATCCGAACGTATTTATGAGCAGAGAAGATACGGAAAGCTTATCCAATCTTCAGGCAGATATTCAGAAAACAATTAACGCAAAGAAATCCGACTGGATCATGAATGGTTTAACAGACGCAGACTGGGATGAATATCTCAAGAGTCTGGAAGCTTACGGTCTGGAAGATTATCTGGCTATTTTCCAGAAATATCTGGATGCATACTATGCAAATGTACAATAATTTAAAACAATAATATTTAAAACTGGTCTTCCGGCAGAGGATATCTGCCGGAAGATACTGAAGAGGTGAAAGAGCGTATGAAAAGTGAACTTTTGAACAAGGCAAGAGAATATGAGGCAGCACATGGACAGCAGATAACAGCTGAAGAAAGACCGGCTTTTCATTTAACTCCTTACGTTGGATGGATGAATGACCCCAATGGTTTTTCCTGGTATCAGGGACAGTATCATCTGTTCTATCAGTATAATCCATACCAGACACAGTGGGACAGTATGCATTGGGGACATGCGGTGAGCAAGGATCTGCTTCACTGGGAATATCTTCCGGCAGCTCTTGCACCGGATCAGGATTATGACCATGTAGGATGTTTTTCCGGAAGTGCAGCTGAGCTTCCGGATGGAAGGCAGCTTTTGATCTACACAGCTGTAGATCATGAGATCCAGGAGGATGGAACGAAAAAGGACATTCAGACTCAGGCTCTGGCTGTCGGGGATGGATTGAATTATGAAAAAGTAGAAAACAATCCGGTTCTCACAGAAAAAGATATTCCGGCCGGAGGAAGCAGAGTTGATTTTCGTGATCCTAAGATCTGGAAGGGCGAGGACGGTCTGTTTTATTGCGTGATCGGTAACCGCCCGGAAGACGGAAGCGGACAGATTCTTTTGTATTCCAGTGAAACCGGTTTTGACTGGAAGTTTGTCAGCATTCTGGCACAGAATAAAAACAGATACGGAAAAATGTGGGAATGTCCGGATTTCTTTACATTGGATGGTAAATCCGTGCTTCTGGTAAGTCCGCAGGATATGCTGCCGGAAGGGTTTGAGTTTCATAACGGTAACGGAACGCTCTGCATTATTGGAGAAATGGATCCGGAAACTCATGAATTAAGAGAAGAGTGTCACCAGTCAGTGGACTATGGTATCGATTTTTATGCTGAGCAGACGTTGCTTTCTCCGGATGGCCGGAGAATTATGATCGGATGGCTGCAGAACTGGGATACGATTTCTCACAATTGCGAGGATTTTAAATGGTTTACT
The DNA here is from genome assembly GCA_945788595.1 of uncultured Lachnospiraceae bacterium. GTDB lineage: Bacteria > Bacillota > Clostridia > Lachnospirales > Lachnospiraceae > UBA11957. The sequence continues at coordinate 6 of CALZMS010000137.1, read as the reverse complement.
CAGATG
>CALZMS010000136.1 GCA_945788595.1 uncultured Lachnospiraceae bacterium | reverse complement strand
TTCCGGATACAGCATTTCGTCTGCGCAGGTCAGGCCGGTTTCACGGATAGCGCGTGTATGCAGGTCACGAACCTTCAGCAGACCCTCCAGCATGTCCGGAGCTTTGTCTGGATTCGGCTGATGTACGAGACCCTTATAGCCTGCGCCGGTGGTTCTGGGTTTGTTGGTGTAGATACGGGGGATGATAAACAGCTTATCTTTTACTTTTTCCTGTACCTTAGCCAGACGGTAGGTGTAGTCGAGAACCGAATCCTCGTTATCCGCGGAGCAGGGGCCGATAATCAGAATAAATTTGTCGAGAGTGCCGTCAAAAATGGCTTTCATCTCTTTGTCACGGGCTTCTTTGATGTCTGCAATGGCTTTATCTACAGGGAAACGTTCCTTGATCTCTTTCGGGACAGGAAGTTTTCGTAAAAAACGCATATCCATTTCCATAATAAAATTTCTCCTAATCTGTAAAAATTATATTGCTAATAATAAATAGATAACTGTTCAGTACAGATCGCTATCTGATAAATCATGATATAATGACGCAGCTGCGCATTGTTGCCACAGATACAGATTCTGGTTGTGGCATTGCAGCTGTGAAGATACTGAACAAACATAATAATATTAGCATAGATGCCGGAGAATGGCAATTGTTCCTCCGGACTCTGAACAGTATTGTAACACGGTTTGTACAATAATGCAACGATTTAACGTATTAAAGAAACCAGAAATAAAAACTGCCCCGAAAATTTCGGAGCAGTCCCTATAGAGTGAAGAACTCTATGCAAACACCGGCGAATCATGTAATTTTCCCGGGGAGTACCGGGGGAATATACGATTAAAATATAATGCTTAAGAGGATGGGATGCCGGTGGTTATGCCTCTTTGGAGATGATCAGATACGGCACAGATACAAATGCAATACCACCGACCATATTGCCGAGAGTAACGAATAAAAGATTCTGGAAGTAAGCACCGATGGTCAATACATAGTCGCAGGGATTCAGCATTCCTACACCCAGGATACTCATGTTAGCGATACTATGCTCGAATCCGCAGATCATGAAGATCAGGATACACCATATGATCATGATCAGTTTGCCGGATTCACTCTTTAATTTGGTTGCGCACCATACAGCCAGGCAGACACAGATGTTGCAGAGAAGACCGCGTGAAAACTGTGCCATGGGGGTCAGCCCCATTTTAGCTTCTGAGGTGCTGGCAAAGAATTCGGCAATAGCAGGATTACCACAGATGTTAGTCAGCTGAAAAATCAGTACCATGATCCAGGAACCGATGAAGTTGCCCAGATAGCAGACAATCCAGAGTTTGATCGCATCGCCCCAGGTGATCTTCTTTTTGAAAGCACCAGCGGACAATACCAGATTGTTGCCTGTGAAAAGCTCACAGCCGGCCATAATGACCAGACTCAAAGCTGCAGCAAAGGTAAAGGATACGAGGAATTTGGTCATATCAGACCCCGCTGCTGTAGAAAAACCGCCGATACACATGGCAATGAAGCTGCCGAAGGAAATAAACATACCGGCTACCATGGAAGATACAAAAAATCCCAGAGGATTCTTGGTAAACAGATTTTTCTTGGCTACGGCCGCACTGGAAAGTGCCTCATATTCGGAAGTAAACATAGGATAGCCTTCCTTTCTTAATATACAGTACTGCATGCGGCAGCACTGTTATGAATATTACAGGGCCGGGGGTAAACGGCCGGCCCTGTCAGTAACGTCATATAGTATGTTTGTGATAAAACCGGATTAGAACAGACCTGTGATCTTACCGTTCTCGTCTACGTCGATCTTCTCAGCAGCCGGAACCTTCGGCAGACCAGGCATGGTCATGATCTCGCCGGTCAGAGCTACGATGAAGCCGGCACCAGCACTGATCTTCAGGTTACGTACAGTAACTTCGAAGTCTGTCGGAGCGCCAAGTTTGGTAGCATCGTCGGTCAGGCTGTACTGGGTCTTAGCTACACAGATCGGGCAGTTGCCGAATCCGAGAGCTTCCAGTTCCTTAGCCTGTTTCTGAGCGTTGGCTGTCAGAACGACACGTTTGCCGCCGTAAACTTTCTGAACGATCTGATTCAGCTTGTCCTCAATGGAACCTTCCAGCTCGTAGCTGTAGTGGAAATCAGACGGCTCTTCGCAGAGACGGATAACTTCTTTTGCCAGAGCGATACCACCTTCGCCGCCCTTTGCCCATACCTCGGACAGAGCAACGTTAACGCCCAGTTCTTTACATTTAGCTTCAACCAGATCCAGCTCAGCTTTTGTATCTGTCGGGAATGCATTGATAGCAACTACGCAGGGCAGACCATATACATTCTTGATGTTGCTTACATGTTTCAGCAGGTTCGGCATACCTTTTTCCAGAGCTTCCAGATTCTCATTGTTAAGGTCAGCTTTGGCTACGCCGCCGTTGTATTTCAGAGCACGTACAGTAGCTACAACAACAACTGCGTTCGGTGTAAGGCCTGCCATACGGCACTTGATATCCAGGAACTTCTCAGCACCAAGGTCAGCACCGAAACCGGCCTCTGTGATGGCGTAATCACCAAGCTTCATAGCCATCTTTGTAGCTGTAACGGAGTTACATCCGTGAGCGATGTTGGCGAACGGTCCACCGTGAACGATAGCCGGTACATGCTCCAGAGTCTGTACCAGGTTCGGTTTCAGAGCGTCTTTCAGAAGAGCTGTCATAGCGCCTTCTGCGTGCAGATCGCCGGCAGTTACCGGTTTCTGCTCGGAAACCTTACCGTATGTATAACCGATGATGATACGGGAAAGTCTTTCTTTCAGATCTTTGATGTCGCTGGCCAGACACAGAACAGCCATGATCTCGGAAGCAACGGTGATATCGTAGCCATCCTCACGGGGCATACCGTTGGTCTTGCCGCCCAGACCGTCTACAACGTAACGCAGCTGACGATCGTTCATATCTACGCAACGTTTCCAGGTGATCTTACGGGGATCAATATTTAAAGCATTGCCCTGGAAAATGTGGTTGTCGATCATAGCAGCCAGCAGATTGTTGGCTGCACCGATGGCGTGGAAGTCACCGGTGAAGTGAAGGTTGATATCTTCCATTGGAACTACCTGTGCGTATCCGCCGCCGGCAGCACCACCTTTAACACCGAATACCGGTCCAAGAGAGGGCTCACGAAGAGCTACCATAACGTTCTTGCCAAGTTTCTGCATACCGTCTGCCAGACCTACTGTAGTAGTAGTCTTACCTTCACCGGCCGGTGTCGGGTTGATGGCGGTAACCAGAATCAGTTTGCCGTTAGGTCTGTCGGACTCTTTCAGCAGACTGTAGTCGATTTTTGCTTTGTATTTTCCGTACTGCTCCAGGTATTTGTCGTCGATACCTGCTTTTTCTGCGATCTTGGTGATCGGGAGCATTTCGCATTCCTGTGCGATCTCAATGTCTGTTTTGTAACCCATGATGTTTCTCCTTTCATATTAAAAGATGAATTTTGGTTCCGGACTTGCCAGAAGACTGTCCGAAAAGGTATAGTATAAAAAAAGCAACATACATAACACACCTATAAGTTATATATGCTGCCCAGACGGTCGGCAAGATATTTTCCGTGACTTCCCTGTGGTTGATCCACATTTACCGTCAGTCATCACGGAACCGCTTTTGACCGTATGATAGCATGGGGGGAAAAGAGTGTCAAGGTTTTAACAGGGGGAAAAGTGATGAAAGCTGTGTACCATGTATTTATACGAATTGTAGCATAGACAGAAAAAGGAACAAAAAGAGAAACTTACTATATTTAATTAAGGAGAAACTTAGTATGGAAGAAAAAGAAGTGTTTTATAATGGGTTTTGTCGATGCCAGAACCAGGGACGCATCGTACTTTGTGTATACGTGAAAGATGGAGAAAACTGGAAGGTCGATGATATTGACTGTGGGTATTTTACCTGCCCTCACGGGGATTCCTGTGAAGTGGCAAAAGCTGTGGCAGAAGGGCTGCAGGGGTGAAAAAGATTACAAAAATATTACAAATGTGGTTGCAAAATTTTTAAGGCTATGTTAGTATGACGATGAGTAATTCACAGAATCATAACAAATTGATGTTAAAGTAACTGTATACCATTGGCAGGGGAGTGACTTGCCGGTGTACATAAACCACAGCAACGTTTCAATAATAAGGAGTATGTATGTATAGGAAAAAAATGAGAGGACTTGCTCTTGTTCTGGCACTGACAATGGCTGCGGCGCAGCCGGTATCCGCAACCAGTTTGGACGAAAAGCAGAAAGCGCTGGAGCAGCAGCAGGCACAGACAAAGAGCAATCTGGCTTCTCAG
>CALZMS010000135.1 GCA_945788595.1 uncultured Lachnospiraceae bacterium | reverse complement strand
AAAATAGTAACTGGTGAGCTGGGTGACTGGAAAAAGGAATTTGCTTTTAATATATCCGTTACACAGGGGCAGGATGATGCTGTGTTTAAGATCGGAGACGTAACGTATAGCGGCAGTGCAGCAGTAACCTTAAAACATAATGATCAGGTGGTGCTGTCCGACGTGCCGGTCGGAGCGACTGTTGTCATAACAGAAAGTGTATATGACGGATATAAAACATCGTATGTGACGGATGAGACTATTTCTCAGGATGGAACGACAGCAACGATCGAAAATGTACATGAAAATGGTCATACAGTGGTGTTTACGAATGACAAAAAATATATTCCTGATGTGGGCATTGTTCTGGATTCCTTTCCCTATACAGTAACTCTTCTTCTGGTGGCCGCCGGAGCGACTGTCCTTGTCTTTGGAAAAAGAAGAAGTCACCGAAAATGAAAGCAGCGGTAAATACTATGACAAAAGTGGATGATAAAAAAAACTGCAAAAGACAGAATCCGAAAGAACCGAAAATGTTCGACAGAGAAAAACGAGCCAGACGGGATCGTAAGAAATTAAAAAAGGGGTACATCAGTTTACTGCTGCGTATCATGATGCTTCTTGCAGCAGGCTGGGTGCTGTTTTCAAAGATTTATCTGGTCACACAGGCTCCGGACAATACGATGTTTCCCGCAATCAAGGCAGGAGATCTTCTGATAGGCTTTCGCTTGCAGGAAAGTTTCGTAAAAGATGATGTGGTTATGTATGAGTTTGATGATGCACTTCGTGTGGGAAGGGTAATGGGACGGGCTACAGATGTCATTACACTGGATGACAGTGGAACGCTTCTGGTGAACGGGACGGCGCAGAGTGGGGAGATCCTGTATCCCAGCTATGCAAAAGAGGGAATCACTTACCCCTTGAAGATTCCGGAGAATTATGTATTTATCCTTGGAGACTACAGGACACAGGCTGAAGACAGCCGGGATTTCGGCTGTATCCCAGTGGAAAATGTAAAAGCCAGGGTGATTACGATTCTTCGCAGACGGACCATATAACCCCTGCATATGATACGTGCTTCAGAACTCTTACAATATAAAAAATAAGGACATATAAAGGAGTAAAGCAATGAAGAAAATGAAAAAGATTTTTGTCGGTATTCTTACGGCAGCGATGATGTTTTCTCTTGGGGCGACGGCATTTGCTGCAGAGAACAATAGCTCAGCATATACGGATCAGTCGGCTGTAACACTGAAGAAAATCTATAAATTAGAGGGAGTAGGTACCAGTCCGGCAGAAACCTTTACGCTAAGACAGGTTGGCGAAGGAAGAGTGACAGACGGAGACGCTGAAAGTGCTCCGGCGCTTGGAACCATCACAGGCGCATCATTTACTGTGGGAGCGGCAACGACGGCAGGAACCGAAAATGACATTACGATTGAACTTCCGGAATACGACAGAGTCGGTGTTTATGAGTACACTCTTGAAGAAGTAGAGGGAACAACTGCCGGTGTTACCTATCATACGGATGATATCCGGCTGGTAGTGACCGTAATGCAGGGTAAAGACGGCAAGATCCGTGTTGCTGGTGTGCATACGGAAACCAGTGGAGAAAATAAATCCAGCTGTATTGAAAACACATATTCTGCAGGCACTCTGTGTGTCACCAAGACGGTTGAAGGCAATATGGGAGACCCTGACAAATATTTTGCCTTTACTGTTACTCTGACAGGAGAAACTGGCAAAACATATGGCGATGCATACGCAGTTTCCGGCGGAAGCAATGAGAATAATCCTTCCTCCATCGTTATCGGCACCCCGACTACCTTTTATCTGAAAGATCAGGAGACAATCAGTATTGCCAACCTTCCCTATGGAGTAACGTATACAGTTGCTGAGAACAGCTATGCTGAAGATGGCTATGTTACAACAAAAACCAATGATTGCGGAACTATCGGCAGCGCATCCGCAACAGCGGCATTTACCAATACAAAGACAGGAAATGTAGATGCAGGTATCCGTATGGACAGCCTCCCCTACATTGTGGCGCTTGCTCTCGTACTCGGCTTTGCTGTAGTTATGTTTGCTCGCAGACGTCGTTTTGAGGATTGATGTTGAAGTAGTAAATCTAGCATAACTGTTTAGAATAAGACCGATCACTGACGGATGACGCTATAAGAATATGATAATTACCAAAGAACAGAGCATTGGATCTGTGGGGCTTACCGGATGGTGGGGAAAATGCCCGGCTTTTCTCCATCCCGGTATAAAAAGCAGCAAAGGGGTGGCAAAATGAGTATTTTAAAACAAATCCTGAAGGTTTTGCATGCCCTGGTAAGTGCATTTACTGTCGTATTTTTACTTGTTGTTGGCTTTTATTGCGTTTATGCACTCTGGGATAATGCGCAGGTCTATGCAGCAGCAGATTATGTACAGGATGAACTCCTTAGTATGAAGCCGGAAACAGCGACAGGAGAAAATAGTCCGAGATTTGAAGAACTGCAGGCTGTGAATCCGGATGTCTGCGCGTGGCTGACATTATCCGGTACAAATATCGACTATCCGGTACTTCAGGGGAGGGATAATCTTGTGTATCTGAATACGGATGTGTTTGGTGAGTTTTCACTGGCAGGAAGTATATTCCTGGATTCTGGATGCGACAGATCCTTTGGCGGAGTTTACTCCCTGGTGTATGGCCATCATATGGATAAAAGCCTGATGTTTGGTGATCTTGATCTATACAAGGATGAGAAGTTTTTCCGGGACAATACATCTGGATTTCTTGTATTACCGGATCATTCCTATGAACTGGAAATCTTTGCCTGTCTTCTGGTGCCGTCATCGGAGGAGATGATCTTTGATTCACGGCAGTGGCAGGCTGATATAGATGGACTGCTGGATTTTATCAGCAGTCAGGCAATGTATACGAACCAGGATGTGGTGAAGGAACTGCGGACATCGACACAGCCGCAGATCATGGCCATGGCAACCTGTGCTTCGGAATTTACAGATGCCAGAACCGTTGTTGTGGCACAGATGAAGCCGCAGACAGCAAAACAGGAGACAGAGTCAGGGACCAAATGAAAAAATCTGGTAAATTAAGGCTCAAAGGAAACAAGAACAGGAGGGTAACTCATGCAGAAAACTATAAAAAAGATCACCATGGCAGTCCTTATTACATGGTTGTGCCTGTCTGTGCAGACATCTGGCGTTTTTGCCGCTGCTAAAGTAGAGGTAAGGATTCCGGTAAGTGTCATATTGACAGGAACGGTACCGGCCCAGGAGGAAAACTATAGTATTCAGCTGACACCGGAGGGCAGCCGGACGCCTATGCCTGAGGGATGCAAAGACAACTGTGAGATCATTATCAGAGGGGAAAATACGGTTTATTTTCCTGTCATTGTCTATACTGTGCCGGGAGTCTATGGCTATGCGGTCAGTCAGACAGCCGGAGATAATGAAAAGTGCACATACGATGATACGGTGTATTATGTCCGTGTGACAGTGACAAATGCAGAAAACGGAGGATTGGAAGCTACAGTGTCTGCCCACAAAAACGCTCAGCTTGCAGATAAAAAACAGATGATCGTATTTGACAATACATATACTGTACCCTGTGAACCGGAAAAAACGGTCACAGAGACGAAAAATGCGAGTTCCCTGATCCAGACAGGTCAGCTTAACTGGCCAGTGCCCATTCTGGCGGGTACCGGAGGGGTGTTAATCTTGTGCGGTGCTTGTCAGAACAGGAAGAGGAAAACAAAAGATGCAGAAAATATCAGGTAAGTGTGCTGTGCTGCTGGGAACGGCGCTGATTTTGTCAGCGCTGTTTCTGACTGTCTATAATAAGACCGAAGATCAGCAGGCAGGACGGGAGGCGGCACAAATAGTGGAAAAAGTCATACAGAACACAGAAAACAATGAAAACGAACCGCTGGAACCAGTGCAGACCGCAGATACACAAATGCCGGAAGTGGAGATCGATGGATATTCTTATGTAGGATATTTATCTATTCCGGTGATTGGAGTTGAACTTCCTGTCATGGCAGAATGGGATTATACACGGCTGAAAAAAGTGCCCTGCAGACAGTTGGGTTCATCTTGTGCGGATGATTTGGTGATCGCAGCCCATAATTACAGGAGCCATTTCGGAAGACTGAAGGAGCTGGAGGCGGGGGATGAAGTCATTTTCACTGATATGGACGGTATCGTTAATACATATGAGGTAGACATGGTGCAGGTGGTTTCTCCAGATCAGACAGAGATGGTGGAAAACAGTGGGTATGCGCTGGTACTGTATACCTGTACTTACGGTGGTAAATCTAGGGTGTGTGTATTTTGTGTGAGGGAGTGACGATCAAGTGGCAGCTGCAAAAGG
>CALZMS010000134.1 GCA_945788595.1 uncultured Lachnospiraceae bacterium | reverse complement strand
CTTTACCGAGCACGACTCCGAGACTACAGGCTCGGAGCGAGCGCAGGAGGAGCAGGAAGGTTATATAGACACAGGGGAGACAGTCAGCTGATGCGCCCGTATTATTGCCACTAAATAACTACCATAAATTTTATTGCCGGAAACACACATGCTATACATGACATATGTAAGGTCCTGTGGTAAAATATTTTCTTGGAAACATTTGTAACATAATGATAAAAGCGATACGCAGACATACAAATTTTATTTAAAGACGAAAAGAAGTCTGCTTTGAAAAGAATACAGTTTCAGGACAGGATGAAAATAATTCAACTCAGATTACAGGAGGAATTCCCAATGATTACAAAATACGTATTTGGCCATCCTTTTGAGACGGATGCTGTTATAGAACATATGGAGCCGGTGGCCGGTTGTCCCACGGTCGGGGAAATCGACCTTTCCGAAGGATTTTGTTTTACATGCATCCTGGACGAAAAGGACAAGGTGTACGGCCTTGGCGGCGCTAACCGCGGTATCAATAAGCGGGGCTATGTATATGAGAGCGATTGCAGCGATAATCCCAACCATCATGAGGATGTCCGCTCCCTCTATGCGGCCCACAATTTTATCCTGCTGACGGGCAGCCGTCTGGTAGGACTGTTTTTTGATTATCCTTCCTTCATGCGGTTTGATATCGGATATACCAGGCAGGATACACTTAAAGTAGCCTGTAAAGAGGCAGATCTGTACCTCTATGTGATAGAGGGGGATTCTCCTCTCGACATTATCCGGCAATTCCGTCACAGTATCGGCAGAAGCTATATTCCACCGAAATTTGCCTTTGGTTTTGGTCAGAGCCGCTGGGGCTACAAGACACGGGAAGATTTTGAGAAGGTAGTACAGGAACACAGAGCTTATCATGTACCCCTGGATATGGTCTATATGGATATTGACTATATGCAGGAATATATGGATTTTACCGTAAATGAGGAGAATTTCCCGGATTTTTCTGGTTTTGTCCAGGATATGAAGGAGCAGGGGGTGCGCATGATCCCGATCATTGATGCCGGCGTCAAGATCAAAGAAGGGTATTCTGTTTATGAGGAAGGTGTGGAGAAGGGCTATTTCTGTCAGAAAGAGGACGGTGAGCTATTTTCGGCAGCAGTATGGCCGGGTTACACCCATTTTCCCGATGTGCTCAATAAAGAGGCCAGAGACTGGTTTGGTGACCATTACCGTTTTCTGGTGGATCAGGGCATTGAGGGATTCTGGAACGATATGAATGAACCTGCTATCTTTTATTCCCAGGAGGGTATGCAGGAAGCGCTAACACTGGTGAATCAGATTGAGGAGAAAGCGAAGGAGGATGTGCCCTTTTTCCAGATCCTTGGCAAACTCCAGTCTCTGTCCAATAGCCACGAGGATTATGCCAGATTTTATCACAAGGTGAATGGGGAGCTGATCCGTCATGATAAAGTGCACAATTTGTTTGGCTACAATATGACCAGAGCGGCCGGAGAGGCTTTTGAACGCATGGCTCCGGGAAAGAGATTTCTTTTGTTTTCCCGTTCTTCCTATATCGGTATGCATCGCTACGGCGGCATCTGGACCGGCGACAACAAGTCCTGGTGGTCTCATATCTTGCTGAATCTGAAAATGCTGCCTTCCCTGAATATGTGCGGTTTCCTGTATGTAGGCGCAGATTTGGGAGGCTTTGGTTGTGATACCACCAGGGATCTGGTGCTTCGCTGGCTGGCGCTGGGTGTATTTACGCCGCTGATGCGGAATCATTCGGCCTTGGGTACCAGAGAACAGGAGTTTTATCAGTTTGAGAACCCGGAGGATTTTGCCCATGTGATCCGTGTGCGTTATCGCCTGATCCCGTATCTGTATACGACCTACATGAAAGCGGCTCTTCAGGACGATATGATGTTCAAACCGCTGGCTTTTGTGTATCCGGAGGATGAGTTGGCAGCGGGAATCGAGGATCAGCTGATGCTGGGAGATGAATGTATGATCGCTCCTGTCTATACTCAGAATGCGGATGGCCGTGTGGTTTATCTGCCGGAGCGGATGATGTTTGTTAAGTTTTTGCCGAACGGTACTTTGTATACAGAGGTTATGGAAAAGGGCCTGCATTACGTGAAGGTGGCATTAAATGAGGTGCCGTTGTTTATCCGTGAACACTGCTGTATTCCGCTGGCAGAGGCGGTGGAGATGGTGGACGCTCTGGATATGGAGCATTTGTCGGTAATCGGATTTATGGATAGCAATTTTACGGTGTATGATGATGACGGTTTTGGTATGGATTATGAGAACCCGGCTCATTATATTAAAGTAGAAAAATAACAGATGTATTTGACAGATCGATAACGATGGGAGATATCTTTACAGCTCACTAGGATATGATGCAAATATGCAGGCTTGTGTGAAATATTTGGAGTGAGAATGTAAAAACATGAACCGGTCGTGTATTAATTTTATCGATATATTAGATTCCTATTGGACATCTTTAGCAGTGAGAGATTAGGCAGATACAGTATTATTAATTATAGAAGAAGTGAAGAGATGAAGAAATTACTGAAGTATTTAAAAGAGTATAAAAAGGAATGTGTGCTGGCTCCGTTGTTCAAGATGCTGGAGGCCTGTTTTGAATTGTTTGTGCCGTTAGTTGTGGCTTCCCTTGTGGATATAGGTATTGCCCGGGGAGATAAGGGCTATATCATCAGCCGGGCCGGCATCATGGTGGCATTGGGACTGATCGGACTTCTGTGTTCGGTGACAGCGCAGTTCTTTTCCGCTAAGGCAGCAGTGGGATTTTCCACGAAGCTTCGTCATGTACTGTTTGAACATATTGAGAGTCTGTCCTTTTCGGAGTTGGACACCATGGGAACGTCCACATTGATCACCCGGATGACGAACGATATCAATCAGGTGCAAAGCGGAGTGAATCTGGTGCTGCGTCTGTTTTTGCGTTCTCCGTTTATTGTTGTAGGTGCCATGGTCATGGCTTTTACGGTGAATGTACGGGCGGCGCTGGTTTTTGTGGTGACCATTCCCCTTTTGTCCATCGTAGTATTTGGCGTTATGCTTCTCAGTATGCCCATGTACAAAAAGGTGCAGGCGGCTCTGGACCAGGTGCTGGGAAAGATCAGGGAAAATCTGACCGGCGTCCGGGTGATCCGGGCTTTTCACCGGGAAGAGCAGGAGACAAATGAATTCATTGAGATGAACGCGTCTTTAAACAGCCTGCAGCGGTTTGTGGGCAAGTTTTCGGCGCTGATGAATCCGCTGACGCTGATTATTGTCAATATGGCCATCGTGGTGCTGCTCTATGTGGGCGGATATCAGGTCAGCAGCGGCATCATTACCCAGGGTGAATTGATCGCTCTGGTCAACTATATGTCCCAGATTCTGGTGGAGCTGGTCAAATTTGCCAATCTGATCATTACTGTGACAAAAGCTGTGGCCTGCGGAAACCGTATCGAGCAGATCCTGGAGGTGAAATCCTCTATGAAGGATGGTACGGTAAAGATACCGGCAGATAACGATGCTAAAGCAGATCCTGGAGTGAACAGCGAAGCTGTTACAGTACATGATGAAGCTGGTTATAATGAAGTAAGATCTGAAGATGGTGATGATTATATCGTATTTGACCATGTTTCCATGTGCTACAGCGGTGCCAAAGAACCCTCACTGGAAGATATATGTCTGCGAGTCAAAAAAGGTCAGACGATCGGCATCATCGGTGGTACCGGTTCCGGAAAGACCACTCTGGTACACCTTCTGCCGCGATTTTATGATATTACTTCCGGTCATCTGACGATCAATGGTGTAGAGGTCAGGGACTACTGTATAGAAGATCTGCGAAAGAGGATTGGTATCGTTATGCAAAAGGCCGTACTTTTCAGCGGTACCATCCGGGAGAATCTTCTGTGGCGAAAAGAAAATGCTTCGGAGCTGTACGCGGCACTGAAAAATGCGCAGGCATTGAATGTAGTTGAGGCAAAAGAAAAGGGACTGGATGAACCTGTGGAACAGGGCGGACGCAATTTCTCCGGCGGTCAGAGACAGAGACTTACCATTGCCAGAGCACTGGTGAGAAAACCGGAGATTCTGATCTTAGATGACAGCGCTTCAGCCCTTGATTATGCCACAGATGCTGCTCTCAGAAAAGCCATCCGGGAGATGGAGGGCGATACCACGGTATTTATCGTATCCCAGAGAACAGCCAGTATTCACGCCGCGGACCAGATCCTGGTGCTGGATGATGGCAAGGCTGTGGGTGTGGGTACTCACGAAGAGTTGTTAGAAAGCTGTGAGGTCTACCGTGAGATTTATGACTCCCAGTACAGAAAGGAGGAAGCATAATGGCTGCGCAGAAGAAAGATAAAGCCGGCAAAGGCACGCTGAAAAAAATTCTCCGCTACGTGAGAAAACAGAGC
>CALZMS010000133.1 GCA_945788595.1 uncultured Lachnospiraceae bacterium | reverse complement strand
CAGTCTCATTATATATACAACACTATCATTGAAAGTCCGCGCGCCTCCCTTCGACAGCTCCCCCATGGACGGTACACATACAGTTAACTCGGCCCAGGCACCCTCACGGCACATGAAAGGTTCTGCTTAGTGCTGCTTCATTCCTGACCTGACACGGTTCACAGATTTCCATTGCGTAAGACCCAGACTTCAACGCCACTTATATGCGGCAGCTCCACAGAAAAAGAGCCTCGGTTCGGCATCACCCCTGCTGTAGCGGATTGCAGGTACAGGGCACCGCTGGCTCCCCGGCTGCACGGACCTTAAAAGTATAGCCTGTTTTCCTACGTTTGTCAATCTGGCACAGAAAGAAAAGTGGTTGTAACCCATCCCCAAATAAGGTATAATTTACGCGGTATAAGCTTTTCCAAACAGATGGAGGTATAAGATAATGAAAAGAATTGGTCTTTTAACGAGCGGCGGAGACTGTCAGGCATTAAATGCCACCATGCGCGGTGTGGTAAAAGGACTGGCAAATGCCTGTGACGAACTGGAAGTATACGGCTTCTTAAATGGTTATAAGGGTCTGATCTACGGGGATTACCGTATTCTGGATACAAGAGAGTTTTCCGGTATTCTGACCAAAGGAGGAACAATCCTTGGAAGCTCCCGTCAGCCATTCAAACTGATGCGGGTTCCGGATGCCAATGGCCTGGACAAGGTAGAGGCTATGAAGCATACCTACCATAAGCTGCGTCTGGATTGTCTGGTGATCCTGGGCGGTAATGGTACCCAGAAAACCGCAAATCTGCTGCGCGAAGAAGGACTGAATGTCATCCATCTGCCAAAAACCATCGACAACGATATCTATGGTACAGATATGACTTTTGGTTTCTACAGTGCCGTAAATATCGCTACAGAAGCCATTGACTGCATTCACACAACAGCCGCTTCCCATAATCGCGTATTTATCGTAGAAGTTATGGGCCACAAAGTAGGCTGGCTGACACTGTATGCCGGTATGGCCGGTGGTGCAGATATCATTCTGCTCCCGGAAATTCCGTATGATATCGATAAAGTTGTGGAAAAAATAAATGAGAGAAGCAAAGCCGGCAAAGGCTTTACGATCCTGGCTGTGGCGGAAGGTGCTATTTCCAAGGAAGATGCTGCTCTTGGCAAAAAAGAACTGAAAAAGAAAATGGCAGCGGATGCCCAGAAATACCCCTGCGTATCCTATAAAGTGGCAGCTGAGATCCAGGAAAAAACAGGCCAGGAGATCCGCGTAACGGTACCGGGTCATACACAGCGAGGCGGCAGCCCCTGTCCTTATGACCGTGTATTGTCTACCCGTTACGGTGCCGAAGCAGCCAGAGCCATCATGGATGCAGATTACGGATGCATGATCGGTCTTGTAGACGGCAAGATGAAACGCGTGCCGCTGGGCGAATGTGCCGGCAAATTAAAGACAGTAGATCCGAAGAGCTCTATCATTACAGAGGCCAAGATGACCGGTATCAGCTTCGGAGACTGATCAGGTAAGGAGTAGATTTCATGAGCTATGTTGCTCTGTATCGTAAATTCCGTCCGTCGACCTTTGACGAGGTCAAGGGACAGGATCATATTGTAAAAACACTGAAAAATCAGATGCGCACAGACCGTCTGGGCCATGCCTATCTTTTCTGCGGTACCCGGGGTACCGGTAAGACCTCTGTGGCAAAGATCCTGGCCAAGGCGGTCAACTGTAAGCATCCTGTGGACGGCAGTCCCTGTAATGAATGCCCTACATGTCGGGCTATTCAGGCAGGGACATCCATGAATGTCATCGAGATCGACGCAGCCTCCAACAACGGTGTGGATAATATCCGTGAGATCCGTGAGGAAGTGGCTTACCGGCCCACAGAGGGCCGCTTTAAGGTGTACATCATCGATGAGGTACACATGCTTTCCACAGGAGCCTTTAATGCACTGTTAAAGACCCTGGAGGAACCGCCGTCCTATGTGATCTTTATCCTGGCAACAACGGAGGTAAATAAGATTCCCATCACGATCCTTTCCCGCTGTCAGCGCTATGATTTCCACAGAATATCTCTGGAGACTATCGCAGCGCGGCTGCAGGAATTGATGGATGCGGAGGGTATCCGGGCGGAGGAAAAAGCTCTTCGTTATGTGGCTAAGGCCGGAGATGGTTCCATGCGTGACGCTTTAAGTCTTCTGGACCAGTGTATCGCTTTTCATTACGGTGAAGAGCTCACTTACGAGAATGTGCTGGAAGTGCTGGGAACTACGGATTACGAGGTATTCAGCCGTCTTCTGCGGGATATACTGAATCAGCGGGTATCGGCCTGCATTGCGACTTTGGAAGAATTGATTTATAAAGGTAAGGAGCTGACGCAGTTTACCGGGGATTTTACCTGGTATCTGAGAAATCTTCTTCTGCTGAAAACAGAGGGAGAGAGCGCTCAGGCTCTGGATGTATCGGCAGAGAATCTTCGGCTTTTGCAGGAAGAGTGTGAAATGGTGGATGCTTCCACGCTGATGCGGTTTATCCGTGTCCTTTCTGAACTTTCCGGTCAGATCCGGTATTCTACCCAGAAGCGTGTGCTGGTGGAAGTGGCTTTGATCAAATTGTGCCGGCCCCAGATGGAGACGGATACGGCATCTCTTCTGGAAAGGATTCGGACGCTGGAACAGAAAATTGAAAAAGGTGTTGTTGTACAGACACCTGCTGCAGTAAGGGAGACAAAAAGTGTATCGCAGCCGGAACCGGAGAACTCGCCGGAACCGGTCAGAGCCACGCCGGAAGATCTGCGTCAGGTGGCGCAGCACTGGTCAGATATCGTCAGAAGCAGCGGCAAGCTTCTCAGAGCTGTTCTTGATAATTCTGTTCCAAAGTATAATGCACAGGCAGACGATAATATTCTGTATCTGGCCGTGAATACGCCGAATAATGGTTTTGGACTTTCGGAAAGGCAGATCCGTGAACTGCAGGATATTATCCAGGAAACAATTCATAAGAGTGTGGAGATCCAGGAAGTGACCATGAAAAACGATGGCCCTTCTCTGCGGGATCTGGAAATTAAAGAAACACTGTCTCGGGAGATTGCTTTCCCTGTATCAGAAGAAGAATTCCCGGACGAGTGGTAAAAAAAGGAGATAAGTTATGGCAAAAAGAGGTGGATTCCCCGGTGGTATGGGTATGCCGGGAAATATGAATAATCTGATGAAACAGGCACAGAGAATGCAGAAACAGATGGAAGAGAGCCAGAAGGAACTGCAGGAAAAAACCTACACAGCAGCTGCCGGCGGCGGAGCTGTAGAAGTTACGATTTCCGGTAAAAAAGAAGTAACGGCGGTGAAACTGGCAGAGGAAGTTGTAGATCCTGACGATATTGAGATGCTGCAGGATCTGATCATGGCTGCAGTCAATGAGGCTATCCGCAAAGCTGATGCGGATTCAGCAGCTGTGATGTCTAAGCTGACCGGAGGTCTGGGCGGAGGATTGCCGTTCTAAATGGAATATTATGCAAATGCGATCAGTCAGCTGATCCAACAGTTGTCCCGGCTTCCTGGCATTGGACAAAAATCAGCTCAGAGGCTGGCTTTTCATATTATCAATATGCCCCAGGAACAGGTAGAGCAGCTGGCCGCTGCCATGACCGGAGCAAAAGCAAATGTGCGATACTGTAAATGCTGTCAGACGCTGACAGATCAGGATCTATGTCCGATCTGCAGTAATCCCAAGAGAGATCATTCGGTGATCATGGTGGTGGAGAACCCCAGGGATATGGCTGCGTATGAAAAAACCGGCAAATATGAAGGGGTATATCATGTGCTTCACGGTGCCATATCACCAATGATGGGCATCGGGCCGGACGATATCCGGTTAAAAGAACTGATGCAGCGCCTTCAGTCAGATGTGACAGAGGTGATCATCGCTACGAACTCCAGTCTGGAAGGCGAAACTACGGCCATGTATATCAGCCGGCTGATCAAACCGACGGGAATTAAGGTCAGCCGTATTGCCAGCGGAGTACCGGTGGGCGGAGATCTGGAATATATTGATGAAGTAACACTTTTAAGAGCACTGGAGGGCCGTGTGGACCTGTAAGGTGTTCAGGAAACATAGAAAGCAGTAAAATCCTGCATTACGGGATCGATACTGCTTTTTTTATTGTTTTTTTGCTGGAAGGGGGCATGCAGATAGCGGCCTTCCTGTATTGGGGCAAAGGTGTAAAGCATACCCCGGGTAATGGTAGAAGCCAGAGATATGACCGTGGATAGCCGCGTAGTCTGCAGAAGAAACCGGTCAAACATTCCGGCTTGGTTTACGATACCGGTAACGAAAAGATCCCCTACCGGAGGAAGAGCTTTTCGCACACCGGCTCCGGGCAGCAGAGGACCGGTGCCGGCGGAGATAAAACCCAGATGGTGCGGGGCACCAAGAGAAGCATCAATAGCGATAAGC
>CALZMS010000132.1 GCA_945788595.1 uncultured Lachnospiraceae bacterium | reverse complement strand
GGCTGGATGGTGCTTTCCCTTATCATGGCTGCCTTAAGTGTGGCGGGAACGCTGTATTTGCCGGTGTTTTCCGGAAAAGCGATCGACTGTATTATCGGACCAGCCAATGTAGATTTTCAGGGGATATATGGGATCGCTCATATTATGATCGTGGTACTGCTTCTGAATGCTGTTTGCCAGTGGATCATGAATGTGGCTAACAACCATGTGACCTATGAAGTTGTACGAAATTTAAGAGAAGATGCCTTTAAAAAGATAGAGATATTGCCTTTATCCTATCTGGACAAACATCCGTCGGGTGAGATCGTAAGTCGTGTGATCACCGACGCGGATCAGTTCGCAGACGGTCTTCTGATGGGCTTTACCCAGCTGTTTACCGGTGTGATTACTATCCTCGGTACTCTGGGCTTTATGCTTTCCGTGAATTTGAAAATTACCCTTGTGGTGGTGCTGGTAACTCCGGTGTCCCTGTTTGTGGCTTCGTTTATCGCCCGCCGCACGTACAGTATGTTTACTCTGCAGTCAAAGACCCGCGGAGAGCAGACAACCCTGATCGATGAGGCGGTGGGAAACCAGAAGCTGGTACAGGCCTTCGGACAGCAGGGATCCATGCTGGATAAATTTGACGAGATCAATGAGAGACTGCAGAAATGCTCTCTGCAGGCCGTTTTTTTCTCTTCTCTGACAAATCCCTGCACCCGTTTTGTCAACAGCCTGGTGTATACCGGTGTGGCGCTGTGTGGTGGTTTCCTGGTGATTGGAGGAAGTCTTACTGTGGGACAGCTCAGCTGTATGCTGAGTTACGCCAATCAGTACACAAAGCCTTTTAACGAGATCTCCGGTGTGGTGACTGAGCTTCAGAACGCTCTGGCCTGTGCTGCCCGTCTGATCGAGCTGATTGAGGAGGTCCCCCAGGTGCCCGACGGACAGGATGCCGTGGCGCTGGAAAATGCGGAAGGCAGTGTGGAGCTTAAGGATGTTTCCTTCTCCTATGTGCCGGAAAAACCGCTGATCGAGCATCTGAATCTGTCCGTAAAGCCGGGACAGCGTGTGGCCCTTGTTGGTCCTACCGGATGCGGAAAAACGACGCTGATCAATTTGCTGCTTCGTTTTTATGATGTGAATGAAGGCAGTATTCTTGTGGACGGTAAAGATATCCGGGATTATACGAGAAAAAGTCTCCGGAGTAATTTCGGTATGGTTTTGCAGGATACCTGGCTCAAAAACGGCACCATCCGGGAAAATATCTGCATGGGCAAACCGGACGCTACGGAGGAGGAAATGATCGCGGCGGCAAAGGAATCCCATGCTCACAGCTTTATTAAGAGACTGCCAAAAGGGTACGATACGTATATCCGCGAAGACGGAGGCAGTCTGTCTCAAGGGCAGAAGCAGCTTCTTTGTATCACCCGTGTCATGCTGTGCCTGCCCCCTATGCTGATTCTGGATGAGGCTACCTCTTCCATTGATACACGAACGGAGATCCGCATTCAGAAAGCCTTTTCTCATATGATGCAGGGGAGGACGTCCTTTATCGTGGCACATCGATTATCCACTATCCGTGAGGCTGATGTGATCCTGGTTATGGAGGATGGCCATATCGTAGAGCAGGGAGACCATAAGACATTGTTGAAGAATAATGGCCTGTATGCAAAACTTTATAATAGTCAGTTTTCCGCATAACGTCGGTTTATCTTGCATAAGCGCAGGGATTAGTGTAATATAAGCAGGTAAAAGACTGTATTCGACAGTCGGAAAATATTAGAAAGACCGGTGTGAACATGACAGTAGATAATCATTTTATTTTACGTAAATTACAGAGCCTGGAGAATGCAACTATCGTGTTTTCCACAGTGACCAAGCATCCGTTTCTGGTATGCGACGAGGAAACCTACGATGATGAGCTGTTTCTTTTTGCAGATGTTCAGGAGATGCAGGAAGCAGTAAAGCCTTATGTGGCAAAAGGCTATCTGCTGCATGGCGTAACCGTGCCAAAGGACAAGCTGGCCAGATTTCTGAGCGAATGTTTTACCCTGGGGGTGAATCAGCTGGTGTTTTATGAAAACGGCACCAGATTTTCCGTGCCCCTGGATAAGATCGTTATTCGTCCCGATTATTCCAAATTACCGCAGGAGAAAAGACCTCTCCTTAATCCACAGCTGCAGTTATCCGTACTGTATTTCCTGCAGGAGCTGAGCCGCCGTATTCCGGAGGAGCAGAAGGATCAGGAACAGTTAAAGGAGCTGGAGGAAGAGCTGGCTGCTAATATGGCAAAGGCACAGTTTCTGGTGCCCATTAAGCTGGATGAGCCGTTAAAGCCGGGGGAGAAGCTGGAGCCGGGTAAATTTAAGCTGACCATGGTAAATACCAAAGAGGGGGAGCAGTTTTTGCCGGTATTTGCGGATGTCAAAGAATACTCCCTGTTTAATAAAGAAAATCAGTATCAGGGCATTCTGATGACCATCGACAATCTGCGTCAGCTGATCAAGGATCCCTGCAAGGGTCTGATGCTGAATCCGAATTCCATTGCGCTGCGTCTTAACGCAAAGATGGTGGACGGCATTTTGCAGCGTTTCTTTGAATTTGAATAAAAGCTATAGAGATACCGTTCATACAGAGGATTCTGGATGGGCGGTATCCTTTTAAGAGGAGAGAGCAGAGTGCAGACAGAACTGGAAGCATACGCTTTTGCGGGAAGAGAGGATCTGACAGAGATAGAGATACCGGCAGGAATACGAAAAGTAGGCCGGTATGCCTTTTATAATTGCAGAAATCTGAAAAAACTGTATTTCCACAGTGATATCCGGGATCTGGGGGCCGGGGTATTTACCGGCTGTCGAAAGATCAGCTGTCTGGAGGTTACGGTGGTGGGTAATGACCTGTCTATACTCCGGGAGATATTGATGGAACTAAACCAACAGATGCTGGTCATCTGCCACGGTGAGATGGAAGCCAGGCTGTGGTTTCCGGAATATTTTGAGGAAGGCGTGGAGAACACACCAGCCAGGATTCTGGAGGATCATGTTCACGGCAGCGGCCTGATGTACCGCAATTGTCTGGTAAAAACGGGACTTAATTATGAAGAATATGACGGGCGTTTTCTCTATGCCTGTGCCAGTGAATCGGAGGATCTGGTGGTCCGGCTGGCTTTTGACAGGCTTTGTTTTCCCCAGGGACTGACAGAGGAAGCAAAAAAACGGTATTTTGCCTACTTACAGGAGCATTTGTCCTGTCTGTACCGTTATATGGCAGAAGAGAAGGATGTGCGGCAGATACAGCAGTTTCTGGAAAGCTTTACGCCGGATAAGGAAGAATTGCAGCAGCTTATAGAGATTATGCAGCATGAAGGGTATGCAGAAGCGGTACCTCATCTGATGGCTTACCATCATCAGCATTTTGCAAAGAAACGGAATACGTTTTCTTTGTAACAGAAATGCATTGTATCTGCGAAAAGACTGAGCAGATACAGAAAGGAAAAAATGTGATCAGTCCGAAACTGCGGCAGGCAGAGTACGAATTGGAAAGAAACAGCATATGTGGCCAGATTCTGGCGGATACAAGACGGGAGCTGTATCTGCATATGCCTTATATGGATATGGCGCTGTCTGTGCTGTATGCGGAGCAGACGGGAGCTACACCGACCTTTGGCAGTGACGGTTTTCACCTGTACTATCATCCGGATTTCCTGATTCGGATGTATAAGCGTGGGAAAATTGCGGTGAACAGGGGACTTTCGCATGTGATCCTGCATTGCCTTCTGGGTCATCTGGATAAGGCTGCCGGAAAGGATGAGCAGCTGTGGAATATCGCCTGTGATCTTGTGGTTGAGCAGATCCTTGACAATATGCCCCTCCGGTGTCTGAGGATTCCGCCGAATGCGGAGAAGAAAAACTGGTATTATCGGCTGAAACAGGAGTTTTCCGTGTTTACGGCAGAACGAGTGTATCGTTATTTACAGGATACGACGTTGACAGAGAGAACGTGGCAGCAGCTTGCGGCAGCGTTTCTGGTGGATGACCATCAGTTCTGGTATCAGGAGCAGGAACCCCGCGCGCAGCAGACAAGGCAGCAGCGCTGGGAGGATATCCGGGACCGGATGCAGACGGAGATGGAAACCTTCGGACGGGAAGCGGACGATCACAGCGAAAGCCTGAGAGAGGCAGTGCGGGTGAAAAACCGGCGGCGCTACGATTACCGGTCTTTTCTGAAACGATTTGCGGTTTTAAAAGAAGAAGTGCAGGTGGATCCGGACAGTTTTGATACGATATTTTATACTTATGGCATGCAGTTGTATGGAAATATGCCGCTGATCGAGCCAAATGAGACCCGGGAGGTGCGAAAAATCGAGGATTTTGTGATTGTGATTGATACCTCCATGTCTTGTAAAGGGGAATTGGTGCAGTATTTTCTGGAAGAAACCTACGATATCCTGTCCCAGGAGGACAGCTTTTTTAGAAAGATCAACCTGCATATCATCCAGTGCGATGAG
>CALZMS010000131.1 GCA_945788595.1 uncultured Lachnospiraceae bacterium | reverse complement strand
GTACATAAGTATCATTATTTAATGCCCACTCGGCGCCCATGGCTGCACCCACATAGATTGCGATAAAATACGCGGTCAGGATCACCGGAAGAACGATAAAACAGGCAATACCTCCCGCTTTAGAGCGGCGGGCCACCTCATTCATAACCACCAGTCCCACAAAAACCATCAGCCAGCCCAGAAGCTGCCAGCCGGCTGTTTCTCCGTAAATCTGAAAAAACATACTCTCTCTCCTTTATTCTACTTCTATTTCCTTAATGTTGAACTCGCTGCCCTGCACCAGATACGTCCTCTCACTTCCGCAATAGGGACAGATCTTGCCGTACTCCACTGTGGGATACGTCTTCTCACAGCTCTCACAGTAGGTGATGGCAGGCAGTGTCTCCACAATAAGCTTTGCGTCTGCGAACAGCGGACGTTTTTTCGCCGCCCACGTCCAGCAGTTCTGAAGGTAGGACTCGATCACCGTCGAGACCTCCCCCAGTTCAAGGGTAACACTGTGAATATGTGTCACCTGATTTTCTTCGGCCACCTTTTCCAGATGATCCATAATATGAAAAGTTACACCCAACTCGTGCATATATGCACTCCTTACTTTTTCTTTCTGAATCTGACCTTGATGGACTGCGTTGCCATATTCGGAAGGATATATTTCAGTTTTTCCTCAGAAGATCTCATGACAGACGCTCCCGGGATCTCCCGGTGCAGCTTAATAGCGTCAAATACACATTTTGTGGTGCAGACACCGCACCCGATGCACTTATTGGGATCCACCACAGAGGCGCCGCAGGACAGACATCTGGATGTCTCCGCCTTTACCTGCTCCTCAGTCAATGTATGGGACAGATCTTTAAAAGTAGCTGCCTGTTTCTTCACATCCGCTTTTTCCGGGATCTGGCGTCTGGCCGTATCATATGTATCAACAGAGATATCCTCTTTATTCAAAGCCACAAAATCACGGCGGTTTCTTCCGATGGTCAGTGTACAGTGTTCATGCACATAACGATGCAGAGAAATAGCACCTTCACGTCCCGCAGCGATGGCATCGATGGCAAACTTTGGTCCGCTGTACACATCTCCGCCCACAAAAACATCGGGCTCGGAAGTCTGGTAGGTCAGCTTATTGGCCACTGCCGTACCATTCGGCCGTAATTCCACCTGCAGATTCTCCAGCATCCGGCCCCAGTCAGCCGCCTGGCCTACAGAAAATACCACCTGGCTGCAGGGAACGGTCACCGTATCCTCCTCATCGTATTTCGGAGAAAATCTGCCCTGCTCGTCAAATACGCTGAGACACTTCTTAAATACAATACCGGTTACCTTTCCATCCTCGGTAAGGATCTCCTTCGGACCAAAGCCGCAGTTTATGCTGACATTCTCCTCCAAAGCTTCCTCGATCTCCTCCGTGCTGGCAGGCATCTGCTCTCTCTGTTCCAGACAGTACATGGAAACACTGCCCTCCGTACAACGGGTACTGACTCTGGCTGCATCGATGGCCACATTTCCGCCGCCCACAACAACGACGTCACCGCTCATAGTAAATCCTGCACCGGATCCTGCCTTTTTCAGGAAATCTACAGCTGTGAATGCTCCCTCGGCATTTTCGCCCGGAATGCCCGGTTTTCTGCCGCGCTGACAGCCGATTGCTGCGTAGAATCCTTTATACCCCTGCTGGCGCAGTTCTTCGATCGTAACATCTTTACCCACTTCTACGCCGCAGCGGATCTCCACACCAAGTTCTTTGATTACCTCGATCTCTGCTGCCAGAAGATCTTTTTCCAGCTTATAGGAAGGAATACCGTAACGAAGCATACCGCCCGGTTCTTCCTGTTTTTCAAAGATCGTCGGCTGATATCCGGTCAGTGCCAGATAATACGCACAGGACAGTCCTGCCGGACCTGCGCCGATGATCGCGATTTTTTCTTTAAAGCCACCCTGCAGTGACGGGATCGTTTTCTTCGGAATATATCTTGTTTCTGCCTTCAAGTCACGCTCTGCAACAAAGCGTTTTACCTCATCGATAGCGATAGCCTCATCGATAGTTCCACGGGTACAGACATCCTCACAGCGACGGTTACATACATGACCACAGACAACGGGCAGCGGGTTATCCTTTTTGATCAGGGCCAGCGCTTCCTCATAGCGACCTTCTTTTGCCAGCTGTAAGTATCCCTGCACAGCAATATGTGCCGGACAGGCCGTCTTACACGGCGCCGTTCCTGTATCGTAGCAGTTGATCCGGTTGGTATCCCGGTAATTAGGCGACCACATATGCTCACCCCAGGGCTGCTCTGAAGGCAGCGGCATCCGGGGATAGGTAATCTCACAGCCCTGACGGTCACAGAGCTTCTGCCCCAGCTTCACCGCTCCGGCGGGACAGCTCTCCACGCACTTTCCGCAGGCCACGCATTTTGCCTTCTCTACTTTAGCCACGTAAGCAGAACGGGACATATTCGGCGTATTGAACAGCTGTGAAGTGCGCAGCGCATAACAGACATTTACATTACAGTTGCAGATGGCAAAAATCTTGTTGGCACCGTCAATATTGGTGATCTGGTGCACAAAACCATTGTCCTCCGCCACCTTAAAGATCTCCAGTGCCTCCTCTTTCGTAATATAACGGCCATCCTTCTGGGTCTCCACCACATAATCCGCCATATCACCTACGGCAATGCACCAGCCTTCCGGATCATCGGCACAGCCCTCATCGTGGGTCAGGCGGGAACGACGGCAGGAACAGGGACTGGCCGCGTATTTTCCTTCATATTTACTCAGCCAGTAGGAAATATGCTCCAGATCAATGGATTCATTCTCCATCTCAATGGCCTTTTCCACCGGAATAACATGCATACCGATGCCGGCGCCGCCCTCCGGCACAAAGGGCGTAATCTTTTCCAGCGGCAGTCTCGACATATGCTCAAAGAAAATACCCATCTCGGGATGTTCCTTCATTATCTGGGAATTCATATTAAAAAACTCCGCGCAGCCCGGCACATACATGGGCAGCACATACTGCTTTTCGTGGGCCTCATTCTCCCAGTTGTATTCCAAAAGACCCTTTCTGGACATTTCCTCCAGAAGAGCCTCGCATTTTTTCTCTTCCATTCCGGAAAGCTTCACGATTTCCGGCAGTGTTTTCGGCTTGCGGACACCCAGCTTCAGCGCCAGCTCTGCTTCCTCATCGGTGACCACCGCAGCCAGACCCCAGTATTCCGGATCCTCCCGGGTAATTTTTTTGATCCCCAGCTTCTGCGGAATCCGGTCCGTGATCATTTTGCCCAGTTTTGCAATGGGCTCACGAAACGGTTCCGAGGGATCGGGGGTAAAACTCGGATACTTGTATTCCGGATACAGTTCCTTATCCAGTTCTTTCTTCATCGATTTGCCCTCCTTATTCCTTCCATATCTTTACCTGGTTGTACAGCCAGTCTGTCCACGCGCTGATACCCTCCCCTGTCTTCGCGCTGATGGGGAAGATCTCTGCCTGAGGATTTCTCTGATGGATATAGTCTTTCACCAGATCCATATCAAAATCAAAGTACGGCAGCACATCTGTCTTATTGATCAGCACCGCATCGCATACCTGAAACATCAGCGGATACTTCAGCGGCTTGTCGTGCCCTTCCGACACAGAGAGAATCATCACGTTCTTTACCGCTCCTGTGTCAAATTCCGCCGGACAGACCAGATTGCCCACGTTTTCCAGGATTGCCAGATCGATATCTGCAATGCCAAGGCCCTCTATACCCTGTCTGGTCATGGCCGCATCCAGATGACACATGCCGCCGGTATGCAGCTGAATCGATCGCACACCTGTCCCGGCAATGGTTCTGGCATCCACATCAGAATCTATGTCCGCCTCCATGACGCCGATGCGAAGCACCTCTTTCAGCCTTTCAATTGTCTTTACCAGCGTGGTCGTCTTTCCCGCACCGGGAGAAGACATCAGGTTCAGAAGAAACACGCCCTTTTTCTTCAGCTCCTGTCTGAGCGCATCGGCCTGTCTGTCATTATCGGCAAAAACGCTCTCTTTGATTTCCAGCACTCTGATATCTGCCATTTGTTTTGATACCTTTCCCTTTTTGTTTAAAAACCGGGAATTCCTGCATGGTTCCCGGTTTTTTTCATTATACTACAGGCTTTTTTAAAGTGTCAATTTGACGTTTCCTGCATTGACCATACAGAATCTGATTTTTTGTCTAAAAAAACACATGTATTCTAAATTTATCTATTATAAGGGCAAAAAAATACGCCCGACCGATTCTTTTTTCTCTCGATCGAGCGTATTAATGAAAATTCAGTAATTTCATGTTCTACACCTTCAACTTTCTTAAATTATGGGGTAAATCGTTAAGTTTTTGTTGGACCGTACCTCCTGTTATTTATTTCGGATCAAATCCGCTATGGACCTCTGCCTTTCATATAAATCATCTCCTTTAAGTTGCTATTTATATAAACTCTTCAAGAGATTTTCTGATTTATGTACCGTTATTCCATCGGTCTATCCTTCTTTCGTTAGATTTCTT
>CALZMS010000130.1 GCA_945788595.1 uncultured Lachnospiraceae bacterium | reverse complement strand
AGCCGGAAGCGATAGCCCATTCGCCCGATGGAGAGACCTGTTCTTTTCATCTTGACCCGCTGAACTGTTTCCACAATATGCTTTACATCTTCCTCGTCTGTTATGGAAAAGCTCTCCCCCGTATTCCCGTCAAATATCTGGATCTCAGCCACATCCAACAGATCAATTCCCTTTAGAAAAACTCTCGGTGATGCCAACCAGAACACCACCGCCAGTACTATCACCAATATTATGGATCCGGCTGCTGCCCATTTCTTTCTCATGATTCCTGCCTCCTTAATAATCTTCGAGTTCGCTTATATTTTCCGGTTACGTCTGCAATATGCCTGTCTTCTTTATCTATATAAACGTATGCCAGATATAAAAAGCTACAATTATCAAATAAGAAATATATATTTCCGATGTTATAAGCAGGAACCATGAAGCTTATTAGGAATATTTTTTGTTTTTCCATATTTACATCCAATTGAAGGCTGACTAGCGATATCATTTGGACATTCAATTGCTCTTTCACTGTTTTTCGTCCAGAGAAAGGCTGGCTGGCAGCTTCTTTTGGACTTTTCTTTCCTCTTCTCCGGATTTACATCCAGTGAGTGGCTGATCGGCGGCTTCCTTTGGACTTTTCTTTCCTCTTCTCAGGGTTTACATCCAGTGAATAGCTGATCGGCGGCTTCTTTTGGACTTTTCTTTCCTCTTCTCAGGATTTGCATCCAGCGAATGACCTGTTTGAATTCAGATAATAATTACTTCCCAATAAACTACGATGCATTTTCATCATTCCACTCCCACAATCCCAATGGAATACACTGCATCATCCTCCGGTAAATCCGTGCTACATGCCGATGGCTTCACAGATCTCGCCGCCAGTCTGCTTTCCTTTTGTCTTTTCACCAATATAACACCTGAGGAAGCGGGATGTTACACGTTTTTACTCAAAAAATGAACCACGTTATTTTTCAAGCTGAATTCCAGTTCATAGTCGAATTCAACCTGAACATCCATCTGTAGAATTCTACAAAAAGAACCAGGCTATGGTTCAAAAAAACTGCCGTGTCAGTTACACTCACCGACACGACAGTTATATATCCCGTAATCAACTTATTTCTGCAAAAGCTCCAGCACTTTCCCTGCGGCATCCCCTTCCCAGGAAGTCAATTCCAGCACTGCCTGAGGAATATTCTGCTCCCCGGAATCCGGATTGTGAAACCACACACACACCATTCCCGCAGCCGCGGCAGCTTTTCCGCCATTGGTAGAATCCTCCACCACAAGACAGTCTTTTGGCATAACTCCCAGCTTTTCTGCTGCAATCAAGAAGGTGTCCGGCGCGGGCTTCGGATGAGCCACATTTTCCCCGCTGACCTTTACCGCAAAACAATCCGAAAGCCCCAGCTCCCCGAGGGCCTGATCAATATGCCGCATGGGAGAAGATGAAGCCACCGCCAGCACATATCCTTCCTCATGCAGTTTTCTTACCGTCTCCACCAGCCCCGGAAGCTTCGGATAGCCTTCCTCCCGGATCAGACGATCCTTCTCTGCCGCCATCCGGTCAAAGATCACCTGCTTATCCGGAAAGGTTTTCCCGTAATTGTCCCGGATCAGCTGCAGAAGAAAGGTCATTGTGGAACCGATGCAGGGCTTGTAAATATCATAGTCCAAATCGATTCCCTCGTCACCAAACACCTTTTTCCAGCACCGAAAATGTAAAGGCTCTGTATTCACCAATACACCATCCATATCAAAAATTACTGCTTTCATCCTGTTTTCCTTCCATTCTTTCTTCCAGGGAATCTATTTAGCACAGATTCCTCTATCATTTGATTTATATTTTACAACCTTTCATACCAGACTATTGTTTCATACATACGATGCAGTTTCTCACACCATCTTCTTTACCGATGCATATGATACAGCTTCTCATAAATACCACCCTTATCCAGCAGCTCCTGATGTGTACCGGATTCTGCAATCCCGTCATCTGTCAGCACCAGAATATTTTCCGCATTCTGAATCGTTGTCAATCGATGAGCGATCACAAAAGTCGTCCTGTTCTTTGCCAGACGCTCCAAAGACTCCTGCACCACATGCTCACTCTCATTATCCAGAGCCGATGTGGCTTCATCAAAAATCAGGATCGGCGGATTCTTTAAAAATACCCGGGCAATAGATAATCTCTGCTTTTGTCCTCCGGAAAGCTTAATGCCCCGCTGTCCGATATCCGTCTCGTAACCGTCCGGAAACTGACAGATAAATTCATGGGCATTGGCATTTTTCGCCGCCTCGATCACTTCCTCACGGGTTGCTCCCGGCTTGCCATACGCAATATTCTCATAGATCGTACCGGCAAACAGATATACGTCCTGCTGCACCATACCGATCTGGCTGCGAAGGCTCTTTAACGTCACTGAACGCACATCCCGGCCATCGATCAGCACCCGACCGCCTGTCACATCGTAAAATCTGGGGATCAGAGAACACAGTGTAGTTTTTCCTGCCCCGGAAGCGCCCACCAGCGCCGTATACGCTCCCGCCGGAACATCCAGATCCACATGATTCAGCACCTTATCCGTATTTTCGTTATACCGAAAAGAAACATCCTCAAAGGTAATATGTCCCTGCACATCCGTCATCTCCACAGCATCGGGACTGTCCTCGATATCCGGTTCTATATCCATGATCTCCCGAAAACGCTCAAATCCGGTATAGCCATTCTGAAACTGTTCCGTAAAATCAACCAACGTTTTGATGGGTTCACTGAATACACCGATATACAGAAGAAATGTCACCAGATCGCTGATATTCATACGGCCGCTGGCAATCAGCGCGCCTCCGACCAGAATTACATTGACCTGAATGAGTGTCGTAAACACACCCACGCCCGCCTGAAAACACCCCATGTAACGATAACTGTTTCTTTTTGCCGCAAGAAATCCATCATTTCCCTGTTTGAATTTCTTGTTCTCCACTTCTTCGTTGGCAAAGGATTTTACCACACGTATACCGGACAGGTTATCTTCGATCTGTGCATTGATATCCGCGATCTTCACTCTGTTTCTTCGAAATGCCGAACGCATCTTTTTATTCAGGACAAAAGCGAAAGCAAACATAAATGGCAATACCAGAAAAGCTGCCAGCGCCAGCATTCCATTAATATTCACAAGGATCACCAGGGCTCCCAGGATTTTCAGCACAGACAGAATAATATTCTCCGGACCGTGGTGCAAAAGCTCTGTGATATCAAAAAGGTCTGTCGTGATCCTGCTCATCAACTGTCCGACTTTCGCATCATCGTAGAAAGCAAAGGACAGCTTCTGCATATGGTCAAAAATCTCTGCCCTCATATTGTATTCTATTTTTGCCCCCATCACATGACCGTAATTTCCGATAAAATACCGGCTGAACAGATCCACCAGAAGCAGCGCCGCCAGAAACAGACCGATCTGCCACAGCCCTGTAAGCATCCTGTCTTTTTCCATATAGACCAGTGTTCCGGTCACATAGCGAACCACCAGCGGAATGATCAAAGCCACCGAAGCTGACAAGGTCGCAAAGAACATATCCGCCAGAAAAATGTGCAGATATGGTCTGTAATATGACACCATCTTTTTCATATTATTCTTCATAACCCGCAAATCCTCCCAAAAAGATAAATATATGTCTGTTCAAAACAGACCGAATCACTTGCTGATAAGACCGTAAAAATACGATTCAGGTGTGAGCCCCATCGACACAGCCGATTTTCATGAATTTACGAATCGTATCTGTGAAGGTACTGACCAGATGCAAATATTTACAAAAGCAAAACCTGTGAAAATGTCCCTGTTTTCTGCATAACCAAAAATTCCTCCGGGATATTTCCCAGAGGAATTTTAGCACAGATCATTTCAGAAAAAAACATTCAAATCAGTTTTTCTCATCGATTCCATAGGCAATGGCTTCATCGCCTTCCAGCACACAGAGCCCTGCATTATAATAGACCGGTGTGCCGTCATATTCTGCATAATATCTTTTTATTTCATTTCCCCAGAAATCAGTGACGATGCCTAAGAGATCACCCTTCTGAAATTTCTGATTCAACTGTAAGACCGGATTCCACACCCCGCGTTTCTCGAAGGTAAAATACTCGGACCTTTCATATACCACGGGTTCCTTGTGCTCAAGTATTCTCTCCGGATCATACATATGAAAATGCTCCAAAAGCAGATAGATACTGTCCCTGTGGCCACGGATCCACTCTTCTCTCTGGATACAGCCGTAGCCGCGCTCGATCAGGACTCCCGGAATATTCATATGATTTGCGGCATATCCATACAGACCGACAGCGTTCGAAGATGCCAGAAGATACGTCACATTCAGTTTTCTGGCGGCCTCCAGGGATACTTTTGTTACAGACTGAGCTCTCGGGTAAAATGCACATGGTTCCAGCAGATCATTGTCTTTGCCGCCGTGGAGATCCGCAATAAAATCAACATGAGGGAAAATCTCCTGCACAAACCAGGCAGCAATCTGACCCCACAGAGTACCGTTTCGTTTTC
>CALZMS010000129.1 GCA_945788595.1 uncultured Lachnospiraceae bacterium | reverse complement strand
TATGCAGCACCGGAGCAGTATGGTTTTGGCTCATCCTCACCCAGAACCGACATCTATGGACTGGGTGTAGTTTTACAGGAGTTATGCACAATGTTTCTTGATATGCCGGAAAGTTTTACACAGATAGCCGCGAAGTGTACACAGATGGATCCGAAGGATCGTTTTTCTTCCGTTGAAGAAGTTAAAGAGGCTTTGCTTTCTATGGATGCTTCTCCCAAAAGTGTTTCTGTTGCTTCCGGGCGCTCTGCCGAAGCCGCTTTCACAAACACACGAAATCTTCTTCCCCCCGGCTTTCGCTCCAAAACTCCGTGGAAAATGATCGTTGCCGCCCTCTGCTATGCCTTTATGTTCTGGCTGGCATTTTCTCTCGTAATGAAAGACTCAGCGGGCAATGTGCTTCCCGCCGGTCCACAGTGGTTTGAACGGATCTTTTTTCTGCTCATGGAATTGTCCGTTGTCTTTATCACCTGCGATTATCTGCATATCCAGCATTTTTTTCATCTGCAGTGTATCCATCAGCCTGTCATCCGATGGGTGTGTGTGGCCGTTATAGATGTGGTCATTGTATTCATTCTGCTGCTGTGTATGCTGGAGCTGGAATCATTGTTCTTTCCCGGATGATGATATTATAGCATTTATTCTGTTGGTATGTTGCCACCACTGCGGTGGCAATTTTATCTAATATGTATTTGTTTTTAAGTACATAATTTATATTTTCAACTAAAAAAGGCTGCCCAATCAGCATAAACATATCCTTTAGGATATTATTACTATGCTGATCAGGTAGCTTTTTTTCTTTAGAATGTAATAGATTTGCCTTTACCAAAACAATTACTGGTTTTTGCCATTTATCTCTGTACGATGTTTAGCAATTGGTATAACTATTTCTTGTACATTTCAATTATAGATTATTATTCTATTACCTCAGAGCAAACCTTACTATTTTTTAATGATTTTCACCGCAGTACCGTAGGCAACCATCTCCGCAGCGCCCTGCATAACCTGGGATGAACCATACTGGATACCGATGATAGCATCTGCCCCCATCTCCTTGGCTTCGTCCACCATTCTCTTTACCGCAATCTGCCGGGCCTCGTTAAGCATCTCTGTGTAGCCTACAATCTCACCGCCCACCAGACCTTTCATTCCTGCCATAAAATCTCTACCGATATTTTTGGACTGTACCACGGTTCCCTTTACCATACCCAGCGCCTCGATCTCTTCACCGGGAATATACTCAATACTTAGAAGCTTCATCCTCTTCTCCTCCTTTGATTTCTTTCATTCTACCAATAACTGCCACAACAATGCCAATGATTATGATGTCAAAGATACCTACTGTGAACCAAATAATTCCGGCGGGTGCCGGATCTACAGTGTTTGCCCACATCACAAGGCCGATCATCAGACCAAAGAAAATGATCATAACAACGGCGGCTCCTACCGCTCCCAGCGTCTTTTTTCTGTGAATATCCGTTTTCTTCACATCCATAAATGTCATCCCCTCCTTTTCACATTGTTCGATCTGCTCCAGCCAGACATCCGGAGAAAGAGTATCCAGCGTGTTCCCGGCCTGAGCCATCTGTTCACAGAAGCTGCTCATCTTTATGTAATCTTTGCTGCGCCGTCTCAGTACTTCTGTCTGCAGATCCATACAGCTTTTCAGCGATACTTTCTGTTCACAGATATCCCGGATGTTTTCGATAGAAAGATCCAGCTTGCGAAGCAGCTTGATCAGCTTCAGCCGGTTGACATCTCCCAGGGTGTACTCCCGGTAACCGTTGTCTGCCCTCGTGACATTGAGCAGTCCTTCTTTTTCATAAAACCGGATATTCTTTTTGCTGATCCCTGCCAGCTCTTCTGCCTGCTGTATCTTCATTTTTCTCGTCTCCCTTCGTCTGACACCGTGAGTATAGAGCTTCCACAAAGGGGAAGGTCAAGTCTTTTTTTATTTTATATGGAAATTTTCTGTACGGCAATATGGGGTGAGGGAAATTTCTGTTGTCTGACGGACAAAATAGATAGGTTTTTTCTTTGCTGGTCTTTGGATGGACTGTCTTTCTCTTTCTTTTTGATGCAGATTCACTGCCTTCTTGCTTCATTTGACCCAATTTCAGCAAGAAAAAAAGTCATACACTGGCATATAATATTTCTCACCAGTGTATGACCATACATTCTTTCTTACTTTCTCATCTTCGGTCCGAACAGCAGGCTGGCGATCCAGCCAAAAATGATGGCAGAGGATATACCTGCGGCTCCGGCGGTGAAGCCTCCGGTAAACAGTCCCAGAAATCCGTCCTTATCCACCGCTTCTTTGACGCCTTTCCACAGCACATTCCCGAAACCGAGAAGAGGCACCGACGCTCCCGCTCCGGCGAAATCCTGAAAAGCGTCGTAAATACCCAGCGCTCCCAGTACAGCTCCCGTACAAACCAGAATCACCATGACCCGCCCGGGCAAAAGCTTTGTTTTATCCAGAAGGATCTGCACCAGCGTACAGATCGCGCCTCCCACCACAAATGCCAGAATATATTCCATACACTTCCTCCTTTCAGACTGCCTCAATGCGCACTGCATGAGCAATCGCCGGTATGGTCCGCCCCTGGGCAAAGCTCACTTTCGACAAAAGAGCTCCCGTCGGCACAAAAAGTACCCTTTTTAAGCCTTCTTCCTTCATCCGGGGCAAAATATACGCCGTCAGAACAGAGGCGGCACACCCACAGCCACTGCCGCCGGCGTGCACATCCTGCTTTTTTATATCGTAGATCCGCAGTCCACAGTCATCATGACATTTCTCAATGTCGTAGGACTTCGCTGCCATCTGCTCGATCAGGATTCTGCTGCCAGTCACTCCCAGATCCCCGGTAAAAATCGCGTCATAATCCTCCGGCCCACAGCCAAGATCTTTAAAATGAGCTGTGATCGTATCTACCGCCGCCGGAGCCATACAGGCACCCATATTGAAGGAATCCTTCATACCATAATCCACGATCTTGCCTGGTGTCACCGCAGTGATGGCCAGCGTTTTCTTTCTTCGCCCCAGCACACAGGCTCCGCCGCCGGTCACCGTCCATCCGGCAGACAGCGGCCGCTGATTGCCATACTCCAGCGGGAAGCGAAACTCCTTCTCCGCACTTGCAAAATGGCTGGAGGTAACGCACAACACATAATCTGCCGCGCCGGAAGCCACCATACTGCTGCCAAGAATCAGCGTCTCTCCCATTGTGGAACAGGCTCCAAACACACCAAAAAAGGGAATCTCCAGTTCCGCCATGCCAAAAGAGCTGGCCACCCCCTGGGCCTCCAGATCTCCCGCAAACAAATAACGGATCTGAGTCCGCTCCAAACCACTCTTTTTGAGCGCCGTCTTGGCCGCCCGGATCTGCAGCTCACTTTCCGCTTCCTCCCAGCTATTTTCCCCAAACATGGGATCATCCACTACTTCGTCAAACAATTTCCCTAAAGGGCCTTCGCCCTCTTTCTTTCCTACCACCGATCCCACACCTTCAAAAAAGACCGGCACATCGTATACAATACTTCTGTCACCTTTTTGCATAGAGTACCTCCGAAATGTATCTTTAACAGATTTCTCTTCAGATACCAGTATGCGCTGTTTTTGACAGAAAATACCTGTCTGGTTTTGAATAGGTTTATTTATTTTCGCTTGTGATCCCTATCAATGCAGATAAACAGTGTAAAAGTGTTTCATTAAAAGTAAAATCTTGAAATGCAAACATTTCCATTCGCACTAAAATCCTGCAAAAGAGTCATCCCCAGGCTCGCAGAGAATTTCTCTGCAATCCGGGGATGACTCTTTGTTAATCAAAGACATACCGGGAGCCGGACCATTTACAGCTGCCCTGCCGTCATTCTCTTTAATACGACTTCAATTCCTTCCAAAGCTGACTATAATACCGCTCGTCCTCTTCCCCGAGATACTTATACACCTCACATTTTTCCAGCGTATCCTCATTCGGGAAAATCGTATAATCCTCCTTGGTCTCTTCGTCCAGTTCCTCATACACGGCCTGGTTGGGCGTCGCGTAGTAAATGTAATCAAAATTCATCAACCCCACATCCACGCGGTTCATAAAATCAATGAACTTCTCCGCCGCTTCCTTGTGCTTTGCCGTTTTCGGAATCATCCAGCAGTCAAACCAGATATTGGAGCCTTCCTGCGGAACACAGTAATCCAGATCTTCATTGGCGTCCATCGCCGCAGTGGCATCACCGGAATAGATCACCGCCATAGCCGCGTCACCGGAGATCATGGCATCCCTGGACTCATCCACCAGATAGGCCATGACCAGATCTTTCTGGTCAAACAGCATCTGCTGTGCCTCCTGAAGCGTATTTTAGTCTACAGTATTGATGGACTCTCCCATCAGCTTCAGCGGCACGATAAAGGCATCGCGCATACTGTTTTCCATGATCAGCTGATCCCGGTAATTCTCATCCCAGAGAATCTCCCA
Organism: uncultured Lachnospiraceae bacterium; assembly: GCA_945788595.1. Lineage (GTDB taxonomy): Bacteria > Bacillota > Clostridia > Lachnospirales > Lachnospiraceae > UBA11957. Next base: position 65 of record CALZMS010000129.1, on the reverse strand, counting down.
GCTGTCCACCTCTTCGTCCACCATTTCGGTATTATAGCAAATACCCACGGTCCCCCAGAAATACG
>CALZMS010000128.1 GCA_945788595.1 uncultured Lachnospiraceae bacterium | reverse complement strand
CAGGGGGCCAGAGACCAGAAGGAGGTAATGAGCATGAGCAAATATGAATTATGTTTGGTTGTGAATGCGAAAATTGAAGACGAAGCTCGCGAGGCCGTTGTCGAGAAAGCGAAAGGATACATCACTCGCTACGAAGGCACCGTGACAGAAGTTGAAGAATGGGGTAAGAAAAAATTAGCTTACGAAATTCAGAAAATGAGCGAAGGCTTCTATTATTTCATTCAGTTCGAAGCTCCGGAAACATGCCCGGCTGAACTGGAAAGACACGTTCGTATCATGGACAACGTATTAAGATATCTCATCGTTAAGAAAGAGGCTTAAGTACAGCGAATAAGAACCCATTAAAGGCTTATATCGTAACTGTTGATTAGCATTGTGTTTATACACATAAGGAGGACAATATGAACAAAGTTATTTTAATGGGCCGTTTAACCAGAGATCCTGATATCCGCTATTCCACAGGAGAGTCAGCCACAGCAGTTGCCAGATATACACTGGCTGTGGACAGACGTTTTCGCAGAGACGGAGAGCAGACAGCAGATTTTATCGGCTGTGTAGCTTTTGGCAGAAATGCTGAATTTGCAGAGAAATATCTGCATCAGGGTACCAAGATCGTAGCTGTTGGTCGTATCCAGACCGGAAGCTACACCAACCGTGACGGACAGAAGGTCTACACAACAGATGTTGTTGTAGAAGAACAGGAGTTTGCCGAGAGCAAGAACGCAAGTGACAATAGTCGCAGCGCATATGCAGGAGGCAGCAATTATGGACAGGCACCGGCTCAGACATCCGCGCCCAAACCGATGAGTGCAGATGGATTTATGAATATTCCAGATGGAATTGAAGAAGAGCTGCCGTTCAATTAGAAGATGAAATAATGGAGGTAAAAGCAATGGCTTACAATAAAAGCGACAGACCGGATTCTCCGATGAAGAGAAGAGGCGGTCACAGAAGAAAAAAAGTTTGTGTATTCTGTGGTAAAGAGAACAACGAGATCAGCTACAAAGATGTAAACAAGCTGAAAAGATACGTATCTGAGAGAGGTAAGATCCTTCCGCGTCGTATCACAGGTAACTGTGCAAAGCATCAGAGAGCTCTGACTGTTGAGATCAAGAAAGCAAGACACGTAGCTATTATGCCGTACGTTGCAGAATAATCTGTGCACAGGCTGAAATGACGGGCATGCTGCTTTAGGGCGGCATGCCCTTTTTGTATGTAAAGTTGCTTATTTGCACAGAAAATGATATAATAAAACAATATGAGTGCTTGAGAGTAAAAAGCGGCGGTAATTATGGAGGCAGTATGAACAAGGGTATTCGATTTAAGGGTTTTCTGGAGCTGTATCTCAGATGGCCATTTTATCTGTTTGTTTTGCTTGTGGCCGGCAGTATAGGCATATTCTGTATAAATAAACAGGCGGGCCTGGCTTCGCTGATTGTGGATCTGGTGTACTTACTGATTGCCTGGATCGTTTTTTATGCGCAAAAAAGACGTTTTGTGGAAGAGATGATTTCTTTTGCTACAAATTACGGTCAGGTGCAGAAACATATCATGATGGATATGATGATTCCCTATGCACTGATCGACCGTTCGGGAAGATTTTTGTGGATGAATAAGCTGTTTATGGATATCATCGGAAAAGGAAAAGATTACCATAAATCTATTGCTGCGATATTCCCGCAGGTGATTCCGGAGCGATTTCCTTCGGCAGATCAGGTCCGCGATTTTTTTGTAAACAAAGACGGCAGAGATTACCGTATGCAGATCAAGCCGGTTTCTGTGGAAGAACTTACACAGGATTCAGAAATGATCGAGGTTCAGTCCGGGCAGTTCAGCATGCTGGCAGTATATCTTATGGATATTACAGAACTGAACAGCTATATTCAAAAGAATCAGGAAGAAAAACTTGTCACAGGACTTGTTTATATCGATAATTATGAAGAAGCCATGGACAGTGTGGATGAGGTTCGCAGATCTCTGCTGACGGCATTGATCGAGAGACGTATCAATAAATATTTTCTTTCGAATGATGCCATTGTTAAAAAACTGGAAAAAGATAAGTTTTTTGTAGTAATGCAGAAAAAAACGCTCAGCAGTCTGCAGCAGAAAAAATTTGATATTCTCGAAGAGGTTAAAGCGGTCAATATCGGTAACGATATGTCCGTGACTTTAAGTATTGGTGTGGGTGAGAATGCCCCGACACTGATCCAGAATAATGATTATGCCCGTGTGGCTATTGAGCTGGCTCTTGGCCGGGGCGGTGATCAGGTAGTTGTAAAGAGTGGAGATGATCTGGCTTTTTATGGCGGAAAATCACAGCATGCAGAAAAGAACACTCGTGTAAAAGCCCGTGTAAAAGCTCATGCGCTGCGTGAGATCATGAATCATAAGGATCGCATATTGATCATGGGACATTCTATGCCGGATGTGGATGCCCTGGGAGCCGGTATCGGTATCTACAGGGCTGCAAAGACGCTGGGAAAGAAGGCGAATATTGTTGTGGATCATTCCACAACGGCGATTCGTCCATTGATGGATGCGTTCCTGAAAGATAAGGAATACAGCAGTGACATGTTTATTTCCAGTCATGATGCCAGAGAATTGGTAAATGTGAATACCATGCTGGTGGTGGTGGATACGAATCGTCCAAGCTACACAGAGTGTGAAGATCTGTTGTACATGGTGGAGACTATCGTTGTACTGGATCATCATCGTCAGGGCAGTGAAGTGATCCAGAATGCGGCACTTTCCTATATTGAACCGTATGCATCTTCTACCAGTGAGATGGTGGCGGAGATTTTGCAGTATTTTGATGATGCTATTCATATCCGCAATATCGAGGCTGATAGTCTGTATGCGGGAATCATGGTGGATACGGATAATTTCCTGACAAAGACAGGTGTCCGGACTTTTGAAGCTGCGGCATTTATCCGAAGAAACGGGGCCGACATTACAAGAATCCGCAAAATGTTCAGGGAAGATATGAAAAATCTTCAGGCGAAAGGGCAGGCGATATCAGACACGGAGCTTTATAATAACTGCTATGCAATCACAGTATGTCCCACAGAGGGCATAGAGAGCCCGACGATCGTTGGTGCACAGGCTGCCAACGAAATGCTTAATATCAAAGGAGTTAAGGCATCCTTTGTTCTGACACCTTTTAAAGATACGATTTATATCAGCGCCCGGGCCATCGATGAAGTCAATGTGCAGATCATTATGGAGCATCTGGGCGGCGGAGGTCATTTGAATGTGGCCGGAGCCCAGTTAAAAGGGCGAAGTATTGAAGAAGCAAGACAATTGTTAAAAGTGACATTAAAAGAAATGACTGAAGGAGGAGAAATCTAATGAAAGTAATCTTATTACAGGATGTGAAAAGTTTAGGAAAGAAAGATCAGATCGTCAATGTCAGCGACGGTTATGCAAGAAATATGCTGTTCCCAAAAAAACTCGGACTGGAAGCAACACCGAAAAATCTGAATGATCTGAAGTTAAAAAAGGCACATGAAGATAAAGTGGCTGCAGAGAATCTGAAAGCTGCCCAGGAATTTGCCAAAGAACTGGCAGATAAGAAAGTAGAAGTAGCGATCAAAGTCGGTGATAACGGAAAATTATTTGGATCTGTGTCCACTAAGGAGATTGCTGAGGCAGCTAAGACACAGCTGGGTTACGATATCGATAAGAAAAAAATGTCACTGGACAATCCTATCAAAGAGCTGGGTACCACAAACGTGACAATCAAACTGCATCCGAAGGTAACAGCCTCTCTGAAGGTTGTGGTGAAAGAAGCATAGGAGGAAGATAAGGTTGGAAGAAGCCGTCATCAAAAGGATCATGCCACATAATACGGAAGCCGAGCAGTCAGTGTTGGGAGCTATGTTTATGAGCCGTGACGCTATCATGGTGGCTACGGATATACTGACCGGAGAGGATTTTTATCAGCAGCAGTATGGTGCCATGTTCACATCTATGGCCGAATTATATGCTGAGGGACAGCCGGTGGACCTGGTGACTTTGCAGAACCGTCTGCGGGAGAATGGTGTTCCGGAGGAATTGTGCAGTGTGGAATATATCAGTGAACTGGTTAATGCAGTTCCTACATCTGCCAATGTGAAGTATTATGCTAATATTGTCAGTGATAAGGCAACGCTTCGGCGGATGATCCGGCTGAATGAAGAGATTGCCAATACCTGCTATATGGATCAGGAGAGTGTCAGTGATATTCTGGCGACTACAGAGCAGAAGATGTTTCAGCTCCTCCAGCGGGGAAATAAAGGCGAGTTTACATCTATCCGTGAGATCGTTATGAATGCGTTGGATTCCATCGATGCTGCATCCAAAAGTTCCAACCACATTACCGGCCTTTCCAGCGGTTACAGAGATCTGGATCGGAGGACAGCGGGATTTCACCCTTCAGATTTTATTCTTGTGGCGGCCCGTCCTTCCATGGGAAAGACTGCATTTGTTCTCAATATTGCGAATCATATGGCGCTGCATGATGATAAGTATGTATGCATTTTCAGTCTGGAGATGTCAAAGGAACAGCTGGTCAATCGTCTGTTTGCCTGTGAA
>CALZMS010000127.1 GCA_945788595.1 uncultured Lachnospiraceae bacterium | reverse complement strand
AATGCATGGAGCTGACCAGTACTAATCGGTCGAGGGTTTGACCTGGAGACTTGACCTGGAGACTTGATGAATACGACTGAGGCGAAGCCGAAGGAAGTATGAATCCTAGTCGGAAGGTCGTTCTTCTGAACGAATGTGAAGAAGAACTTCCGAAAGAAAGTTGACCGTCAGGTATTGTCTAAAACGCAGTATGGATGTATAATAGTATATGTGGTTTTCAAGGTACACAAGTAAAACAGAATATAGGGGTATAGTTCAATGGCAGAGCACCGGTCTCCAAAACCGTCGATGGGAGTTCGAATCTCTCTACCCCTGTAAAAAAGGCCTATTTTAGGTCTTTTTTGTTGTGTAAAAAGTAATGTCGCCTTAAGCTTGGTCAAAAGTACAAGGCGGTATTACTTTTTTCAAACTCAGGTAACAATGCTGTCTGATTGTGAGCGGACACGTATCTGTTCAAGACACCACGCAAAAAAGAAAGAAAAAACAGCAGTACACATCCTCATATGACTATGTTATACTGAAAAAAACATATGATTGATAACCTGACGAGAATCAGGTATATGGTTCATACTTATTTTGTACAGGGAGGACGACAAATGAAAGCAACAGATTATGCAGGAATCAAAGCGCTGACGGCTAAACAGGAGGAGATACTTCTGTTTCCCCATTTCTCCAATAAGGATGCTTGGAAGCTGGGGGATTTTCTGACTGAGAAAGTATATGAGAAAGGTATCGAGCTGGCAATCTGCATCCGCAGAATGAATGGATGCATCCTGTACCAGCATCTGACGGAAAAGACCAATACAAATAATGTGAACTGGATGGGAAGAAAATTCCACACCGTATCCTTAATGGAGATGAGTTCTCTGCAGGCCTGGGCTACCTGCCATATCAATGGTGAGAGTATCGTGGATATGGGACTTCTGGATACAGAGTACGTGCTGGTAGGCGGTGGATTTCCGGTGCGCCTGACTACAGGAGAGCTGGTAGGTGTTATCACTGTATCCAATCTGCCTCATGAGCAAGATCATCAGTTTATCGTGGAGTGTCTGCAGGAATATCTTGGTGTTGAGGATGTTCCGGTTATGGCATTTGATCCGGAATGACTGGTTCGATAAAAATCCAAATGGTGGAAGCACAATCAGAAGAACTTTATGTCAATAATGGCATAGAGTTCTTTTGGTATATATGGAGCTGCTGACAATTCGACAGTGGTGTATGCATATAAATGTAATACTTGCAAAAAGGTTATTATTGATTATTCTTCGACGGAAAGTGAGTAGATTGCTATGAATTTTGACATAAACAGACTGAAATGGACAAGACAACCTGCTGATTATTCTATATCCTCAGAAAAAATTGAGATTATTACAATGCCCCATACAGATTTATGGCAGAGAACATATTATCATTTCAGAAATGACAATGCGCCTGTTCTGCAGATGGAGACAGATGACAGGTATTTTTCTTTTACGGTAAAAACCGAATTTGAGAGCAAGCATAGATTTGACCAGTGTGGAATTATCATGTATCTCGACAGCGAAAACTGGATAAAAGGTTCGATAGAATACGAAAACGAAAAGTTTCAACATCTTGGAAGTGTTGTAACAAATAATGGTTATTCGGATTGGGCGACAACGGAAATAGATGTTTCTGTAAAATCAATGTGGTACAGATTCAGCCGCAGAGAAGATGACTATTGCATCGAGTGCTCTGAAGATGGTGTTACGTTTAAACAAATGCGAGTGTGCCATATGTGGAACGGCGGCGGGAGGATTCAGTTTGGAATTTATGCCTGCAGTCCGGAAGAATCATCATTTAAGGCAACTTTTACCCATATGGAAATAACAGAATGCAAATGGTATGCTCATAATGGACAGCAGCCGGATTGAGAGTTGATAAAGAACAGGGAACATCAGTTGGCGCGGAAAGAGGATATTATGGTATATACTTGCACATATAAATCAGTGCTGGGCGATATTTTGCTGGAGCTGGAACATGCGGATATGAGCCGTTTGTTCTAAAGAAAGGAACTGCACTTTAACAGTAGAGCTTCCTAAATTTGGATGTATGATCCATGGAAATATAGAACTGAAATACCGATAGCAACAGTTGATTTACTGCCTGCCCATATTTCAGAAAGAAAACTTCATAAAATTAAGGATAGCATTTTGCATACGGCTATGACATAATATACAAGATAAAAGAATTTGCTGGAGGATGAAGTATGCAAAGAGAGAAATTTTCATCCCGGCTGGGATTCATTCTGATCTCGGCGGGATGTGCTATCGGACTGGGCAATGTCTGGCGGTTCCCTTATATCGTGGGTAAATATGGTGGGGCCGCCTTTGTTCTGATCTATCTGTTTTTCCTGCTGATCCTGGGGCTTCCCATTGTGATCGCGGAGTTTGCCGTGGGTCGTGCCAGCCAGAAAAGTGTGGCTAAGTCTTTTGATGTGCTGGAACCTGAGGGTACAAAATGGCACTGGTACAAATGGGGCGCTATTGCCGGAAATTATCTGCTGATGATGTTTTACACGACGATTTCCGGCTGGATGATCCTGTACTGTGTAAAAATGGCAAAAGGCGATTTTGCCGGATTGCACGCCGAGGCGGTGCAGGGAGAGTTTGTTTCCCTGACACAGAATCCGGTGCTGATGACGGTGTGTATGGTGATCATCGTCATTGTGTGCTTTACGATTTGTGCCTGCGGCCTGCAAAACGGTGTGGAACGTATCACTAAGGTCATGATGCTTTGCCTTCTGGGTCTTATGATCGTGCTGGCGGTGCACTCTGTATTTCTGGAGGGCGGACAGGAGGGAATTGCCTTCTATCTGAAACCGGATTTTCACCGGCTGGCGGAGGCAGGTCTCGGAGAGGCTATATTTGCGGCTATGGGGCAGGCTTTCTTTACTTTAAGTATCGGTATTGGTGCCCTGGCTATTTTCGGCAGCTATATCGGCAAGGAGCGCAGACTGGCGGGAGAGGCGATCAGCGTTACGCTACTGGATACTTTTGTGGCGTTGATGGCCGGGTTTATCATTTTCCCTGCATGTTTTGCCTATGGCGTGGAAGCGGGCAGCGGTCCGAGTCTGATATTTATTACTCTGCCGAATGTGTTTAATGCCATGGCGGGAGGCCGTATTTGGGGCTTTTGTTTCTTCCTGTTTATGAGCTTTGCGGCCATTTCCACGGTCGTGGCTGTGTTTGAGAATATTATGTCTTTTGCTATGGATATGACAGGCTGCAGCAGAAAAACGGTGGCCATCTGTAATGGAATCGCCATTGTGATCCTGTCCATGCCCTGTATTCTCGGTTTTAATGTACTCAGTGGATTTACCCCGCTGGGCGCTGGATCCAATGTTCTGGATCTGGAGGATTTTATCGTCAGCAACAATATTCTTCCGCTGGGAAGTCTTGTATATCTATTGTTCTGTACAACAAAGTATGGCTGGGGATTTGACAAATTCTTTGAGGAAGCAAATACAGGTGAGGGCATTCGTCTGCCAAAGGCTGTCAGAGGGTATATGACTTGGATCCTGCCGCTGATCGTGCTTTTGATCTTTGTACAGGGATATGTTTCCAAATTTTTCTGATCTGGTGGAAAAAGTGTTTGTATGTGTTTAGGCAGATCGGATTACTTAGTACTGGCTAAAATACTGAACAAATAAAAGTATTCTAAAATAATTGTTAATTTCTTCGAGTAGCCGTTAAGATGTGCTAAAATGTTCAAAGTGATGTGCCGCCGCAGTCTGTTATCGGAACTGCGTGTGGTCACATTAATGATTCTAAGTCAAAGGAACAGGATAAGATATGCGAATAGAATACAAAGAAGAAAATGACCAGGAAAACCAAAATGGATCTGAACAGGAGATCATACATGAATCCGATCTGACCAAACAGGAAAAACGCTGGATGGAATGGGAAAAGATTAAAGGACTTGGCTGGAAGAAGAGGCTGCCGTATCTCTGGACATATTATAAGGTGTGGCTGCTGGTGCCCATTCTGATGATCGTGGTAATTTCCACTGGTGTGCAGATTTATCACAATTCTCTCGAGGAACCTTTGCTGCATGTGAATGTATCCGACACAGTCCTTGAATCAGAGGAGGGTATACAGCAATTATCTGCGGATCTTCTGCAGCTTTGCGGTACCGGTGGAAAGTATGAAACTGTTCCGGTGACTACGAACATACTGTCGGGAGATGATTATACAGCTTCTATAAAGATCAGTATATGGCTCAGTACCGGAGAGATGGATATTGTGATCTGCGATGAGGAAAAATGCCGGAACTTCCAGGAACAGGGAATCTTTATGGACTGGACCGAGCTTTCTGAGAGTGCACAGGAAGCACTGCAGGAGCATATCAAAGATGGTGTCCTGTATCTGGAGGAGGAGAACTGGAATCAGTATGGACTTACCATATACACTCCCGTCTGCGCAGGCATCCTGAATACATCTCCCCATACAGAGGCAGCAGAGAAAGCACTGTTGTATCTCTGCGGAGAATCCGGCAAACAGTAATGGTGAACTATTGTACACATCAGAAAAGTGATATTTGCACAACTAAAGTTAGAGTTTATAGAAGTGGAGGG
>CALZMS010000126.1 GCA_945788595.1 uncultured Lachnospiraceae bacterium | reverse complement strand
AACAAACGTCAGTATATCGGATACCGGCATGGAATACAGAACACCGTCCAGTTTGAAAAAAACCGGAAGGAGCAAAGCAAAGCCCACACCGAAAACGATCTCACGAATCATGGACAGCGCAGTAGAGGCCGCCGCTTTTCCCATGGCCTGCAAGAAAATAAAGCAGGCTTTGTTGACACAGGCAAGGATCACCATGCACAGGTAGGTTCGGAAAGCCTTGATGGCGAAATTCGTATAGTAAGCACTCTCATTTGCTGCACCGAAAATGGAAATCAGGCCATGCGGGAAGAACTCAACGAGAACAAAGGCAACGGCTCCGACGATGGCTTCATAAATCAGAAGCTTGGTAAACAGCTCTTTAACACGGGATTTTTTCCCGGCGCCCATGTTAAAACCGACGATGGGAATACAACCGGCTGCCATACCTACAACGATGGAGATAACGATCTGGAAAAATTTCATTACGATGCCCACAACAGCCATGGGAATCTGCGCGAACTGTTCCTGACCGAAGATCTCATCCATGGCGCCGTACTTGCGCAGCATATTGTTGATGGCGGCCATGGCTGCTACCAGACTGATCTGGGACAGGAAGCTGGTAATGCCAAGCAGCAGAGTTCTGCCGCAGATATGGCCGTTCAGACGGAAATCCTTTCCGGTAGGTTTAATGACTTTCATATGGAAAATATACCATACAGCCAAAATGGCGGTAACGATCTGACCGATGACGGTAGCTACGGCGGCACCCATCATACCCCACTTGAAGATAAAGATGAAGATCGGGTCAAGGATGATATTGATCACAGCGCCTGCCAGTGTGGAGATCATGGCAAATTTCGGGTTTCCGTCGGCACGGATCACCGGGTTTAATGCCTGACCAAACATATAAAACGGTATTCCCAGAGAAATATAGAAGAAATACTCATGGGAATGGTGGAAGGTTTCCTCATTTACCGTACCGCCGAACATGGCGATGATCTGGTCGGAAAAGATCAGATAGATGGCTGCCAGGATCAGGCTGCTCACGATAACCATGAGGATGGAATTGCCCACACTCTTTTTGGCTTTTTTCTGATCGTTCTGACCGAGACTGATGCTGACAAAGGCGCAGCAGCCGTCGCCGATCATGACGGCTATGGCCAGAGCTACGACAGTCAGCGGGAATACCACGGTATTGGCAGCATTTCCGTAGGAGCCCAGATAACTGGCATTGGCGATAAAAATCTGGTCAACAATATTGTAAAGAGCGCCCACCAGAAGGGAAATAATACAGGGAATGGCGTATTTTTTCATCAGCTTTCCGATACGCTCGGTTCCCAGAAACTGATTGGAATGTTCCATTGGACTAAAAAATCCTCCTTTGCAAAATTAATAAAAAACGAGTGGCATATGCGCAACTGGAATTACGCATATGCCACTCGTTGTCTACAATAGTATATCATTTCCTTTTGATAGTCTTCAAAGGTGATTTTAAACAAAAAATAGTTTCTTTTATAGAAAATCATGTGAGAATCACCTACTTTTTATGTTGAGATATCAGTTCCGCTGTTGAGATGGATTTCTTACTATTATAATGTGTAAATAAATAATTTGAATATAAAAGTTTGGGAAACAAACGGAATACGTAAAAACAGAAAAACAGGTCATCGTGATTGTCATTGAAAGGAGAGTGTGCTACTATGAAAAAATAATGAAAAAATACAGAAAGAGATGAAACATAGTATGGGAACGACAAAAAGAAAAAAACGCAGAAAGAATACTCTGGTATCCAATTTATTTCTGATTGCGGCACTGGCGATTACTATTTTTGCTGCCGCAAAGATTATGGGAATTATTTTCCAATACAGAGCAGGAGAGCAGGAATATGACAGCTTTATGCAGTATGTGGAGAAAACAGATACAATGCCGGATACCACGCCAAGCACAGCTTCCAATCCGGATGCTTTAGCAGCCGAGGTATTGCCGGAAGCACCAATCTCTGTAGATTTTTCTGCGCTGCAGCAGATCAATGAGGATATTGTGGGCTGGATCTATGCTGAGGCTATTCCCGAGATCAGCTATCCCATTGTACAGGGAGAAGATAACGATTATTATCTTCACCATACCGCTGAAAAAAAGAAGAATTTTTCTGCTTCTATTTTTATGGACTGCCGCAACAGCGTAGATTTTCAGGATGCAATAACCGTCGTATACGGACATAATATGAAAAATGAATCCATGTTTGGTCGCCTGAAAGAATATCGAAGCCAGGAAACTCTTAGTAAGAGCCCATATATCTGGATCCTGACTCCGAATGGGGATTACCGGTATGAGATATTTTCTGTACATTCGATCCGTGATGACGATGCGGTATATGAGCTGTCTTATACGCAGGGAGAAGAATTGAAAGCGTACATGGAAAAGATACAGGCACAGTCAGAGATAGAGTGCAATGTGACGTTTACGGGATATGAACCGGTGCTCATGTTGTCTACCTGCACCGCCAGTGACCGGATCCGGTGCGTTGTGCAGGCGGTCCGCACAGAGTAATGGTTTTAGAGAGGTTCTTAATAATTTTTAAGAAAACAATGGAATGGTCTATAGAGATAAGAGGCAGAATGTGGTATACTATGGATAATGTTATGATTCGTGAATAACACAAATATCGATCAGGTAAGAGAATTTTACTCCTAAATACGTTTCGATAAAATGGAGGATGAATGGATAAGAAAAACCGATTCAGCACATTATTAAAGCAATTAATGGCCGTAGCTGATCTGAAAAACTATATGCTGGCTACATATCTTCAGTATGATGTTTCATACATCAGTAAATGGATCAGTGGGCAGATGCTTCCTGCGGAAAAGATGAAAGTGAATGTGCTCCAGAAAATCAGCCACTGTGTGGTTACCACTGTGGATCAGGAGAAACTGAACATGCTGCTGAAGGAATATCAGGTGGAAACTCCGCAGGAGCTGGAGAATGCGATTTATGATCATCTGGATGCAGAATACAATTATGTCAGAGATTTGCAGAAACAAACAGGTGACAGCATTTCACCGAAAGCGGTCTTTTATCCGGAAACAACGCTGTCTGAGTATATTGCAAAAATGGGACATCCGGTTCTGCGTCGGGTAAAATCACTGCATATTATGGCGGCTATGGATATTCTGTCCATAGAACATGATTACCGCCTTCAGATGGTAGAAATACAGGATGCCAATCCCTCGGAGACTCACTCGTATCCGGATGTTCATTTTTCCATGCTGATCAATCTGGAAACTGATCAGGTGGACTACATTTACGATACGATCTTTCTTGTGAATCTGCTTTCAAAGAATACAAAAATTGATTTCCAGCTGTATTCCAACCACAGTGCCAGTAGTAAGATGATTTTTGCTGTTGAGCATGAATATGTCATATCCGGTATGCTGGTCGGTCCTAATCGATGCCTGTCGGTGGTTACCAGTGAGGAACATGATAATGCCGATGTGTTCTATAAGTATGTGGATGCACTTTGCAGCAGAGAAAATCTTCTGTTTCGAAAAACCAGCATAGACACAATGCTGAGGGGACATGAATATGTCCGTTCTTTATTGTCTCCGAATTTACGCTGGGTTATGGGACATTTGACGGAGCATTTTCTGCCGGATGATTTGTTCGAGGAAATTGTGGATCAACTGGCTGCGAAGGAACAGGATTCTGATATCACAAGAGATGAAATCTATGATATGCATCGGCTGACCCACAATCTTTTGGCAGAATCCCGGGTCAAGATCATTATTGATGAGTCGGCGCTGGCTGATTTTAACACGACAGGAGAACTGGACTTCTTTAATTACAGGGTATATCTTACCCCGGAACAGAGACGTAGTTATCTGGAATATCTGTTCAGGCTTTGCCGGGATAATACGAACCTGGAGGTAAAGCTGGTTTACGGTCAGTTTATTACAGATTTTCAGTACGTAATGAATCAATGTATATTTTTATCGGATATGCTTTCCTATTTGCGGCTGGATAACAGTAAACGAACCAAAAATAATCTGGTCATTATCAACCGGAGGGATGTACAGACATTATTTGACCGTTTCTATGAATGTACCTGGACGGAATGTGAGGATGTGGTGATCTCTGACAGGATCGCTATCAGTAACTATATTCGGCATACGATCCGGGGCAGTCATCTGATTTCCTGAGAAACGATGATGAAAATGTTTCCGGACACCTGCTTAAAAAAAGAGAGGTTGAACCTGTCTCGCTGCCACATAAAAAATGAAATACGGAATCTGTCCCGTTGACATACTCTCAAAAATATGAGTATACAAAAATAATAAATCCCATACCGCCAGATTATATGAGAAATGGCGATATGGGATTTTTACGTTTATACCATACAAAGAAATTGCTTTGCCGCACTGTTTCCTTTAGGTACTGATCAGGCGTATCTTTCCTGCAGTTCACGAACCAGACCGAGACGGTTGGTCTTGAAGTGGAAGAAGGGGCGCTCCGGAATAGGAATGATCTCCACCGGATACATGTACTCCTCGAGACAATCCGTTACCTGATCCTGAATATCCTCTACAGTATAGCCATCGAACAGAGACACATACAGGTAGGGAACGAAATATCCCGGATG
>CALZMS010000125.1 GCA_945788595.1 uncultured Lachnospiraceae bacterium | reverse complement strand
CCCCGCCACCAACTTAATCCATCTTAACTTTCTTTGATCTCCAGAATGTCCATCGGACAAGCCTTAGCACAGATACCGCAGGCAATACATTTACTTGTCACAGTCTCATTGGGAACCATAACCTGCATCGGACATACCTCAGCACATTTTCCGCAGCCAGTACACAGCTTCTTGTTGATCATGTACACACCTTTGGCATTCTGTGTGATAGCACCAAACTCACAGGTACGTGCACATTTTCCACACTGAATACAGGTATTTACCTTAACTGCACCGTTTTTTTCAACGATCTGAATACAGGATTTTCCCGGATCGTCCACTTTGTAAAATGCCTGAGAACAAGCGTTTACACAGGAAAGACATGCCATGCAGGCGTCTTTATTCTTTACCACCAGTTTCTTCATTTGTTTACCCTCCGCTTAGCGTAAATTCGTATATTCACAGAAATCTCTGTATATTCTATTATATGCGCTGCCCCATAAGTTAGACAACTATAATAATTGTTAGCCTAGTATATTTTTATGTCATCTATTCAATATTCCATCCCTGGCTCTGCAGATATTTCTCTATACCTGCGCAAATGGCCTCTGCCGTTTTTTCCTGATACTCTTCTGTCTGCAGCAAAGCTGCTTCCCCGGGATTAGACAAGAAACCACATTCGACGATAACCAACGGTACAGTTGTTTTTCTCAGCAGATAATAAGAGTTATCTTCTTTACAAACCCGGGTATTTTCAGGATCAAGCTGCTGCACCAGCTGTGTCTGCATGATTTCTGCAAATTGCTGTCCTTTTTCAGAGCCTCGATAATAAAACACCTGCGCTCCCTTTGCAGAAGCACTTTCGTAACTGTTCTGGTGAATGCTGACCGCACAAACAGCCTGAGATTCATTGATCTTTTCACACCGAAGCTGCATATCCCTGGTTTTATTCGCATTCATTCCCAGATCATGCAGCATTTCATCCTCTTCTCTGGTCATCACGGTATCAATACCCATGCTTTTTAATTTTTTCTGCACCTTTTTGGCAATTGCCAGATTGATATCCTTCTCTTTACCTCCATCCCCTGCCACCTTCCCCGGATCAGCACCACCATGACCGGCATCGATGATCACCGTATGTTCCATCATTCCGGCACTGGCCGTCAGACGCGCGGTTTTGCCCGAAAGTATATATACGCTGATGAGCAAAAGTATCGCCATCCCTGCTTCTATTGTCCCTTTTTTCACCAAAAAGATCCTGCCTGGCTTTTTCTAAATATATATGCCAGTCAGGATCTTTCTTTTCCTTCACTTATTCATTACGAAACAGTTTTTCCATTTCTTCCTCAGTCAGATCTTCTGCTTCATCCAGTGCATCCTCGCTTTCTGCAGTATCAAAGCATTTCTCATCCTCTTCTGTCTGCTCAAGGCATTCCATTTCTGTCATATCACGCAGAGAATCCGGCATAGTAGCCACGATTCTGTGCACTTCTTTATAGGAAGACATAAACCGTTTCTGTGCCTGATTGATCAGATCTACGATGTCATTCATCTCATCCTGCACGGCAATATATTTTTTCTTGCCATCTGCCAGCTTCTCATTGACCACTTTCTGCACCTGATCTACCCGGGCTTTTGCCTCGCGATCCGCTTCTTCCCTCATCTGCGCCGCCTGCTTCTCAGCATCCTTAAGCATCTCATCACACTGCATCTGCGTTTTACGCATCAAATCGTCGGCCTGAATCTGCGCATTGAGGATCAGGCTTCCGATTCTGTCATAATTGTCCACATATTTCTGATATTTTTCTGTTACATCCCGCTCCAGTTTTTCTTTCTGGTTTTCTTTAAGTTCCAGTCGTTTTGTCAGCTCAGCTATTTTTTCGTCTCTGGTCTTAATTTCTTTTTCCAGACGGGATTTTTCCCGAAAAGCAGCATCTTTGATAGCCTCTACCTTCTGGGTCACATCATCTTTATCGTAACCACCCATCAATGTTGTCTTGAACATTTCATATTCCCCCATAATTTTCCTCCTCATAAATACTGACCTATCACTGACCAGATAGTTTTATTCTCAAACCCCAGTTTCCAGAAAGCTCCTCCTGCCAGCTGATATGTATCGATCAGTTTCAGTTTCTCAGTCAGAGACTGTTCGTCCTCCAGCCACATTTTCTGCAGGTTCTGCTCTGTATCCAGCTGGGCAACATTCTGTCCCGCCTCTGCGTCCCAGTAAATTTCCATCTGCTTTTCTTCTGCATATGCATTGGCATCGCTCATGCTCAAAGTCTGGCATTCCAGTGAACCGTTTTCATAGCTTTCGATCCACAGTCTTGTATAGAATGGCATGGCACTGATCACTTTGGATGCCGGCACTTCCTTCAGCGTATCCTGAATTCCTGTTTCAACAAAAGAAAGTGAGGCATTTGATCCCGCCTTCTCACTTCCGGAAAAATGCTCGTCATATCCCATAATGATCACATAATCCGCTACCTGTCCCTGTACACGCCGATTATAGTAGGAAGAAAACGTAGGCACAGGATCATCTATGGAAAATACCAGACCGTTTTTTCTGCAGGCAATGGATAATTCTCTGACCAACTGTGTATAGTGCACTGCCTCATCCTGTTTAATGGACTCAAAATCCAGATTGATTCCATCCATAGCACAGTTTTTTGCCTCTGTGATCAATTGACTGATCATATTCGCCCTGGCTTCTGTGCTGGCCATAAAGGCTTTATCATCAATCTGATTCGTAAAATTATCGATCAGGCCCCAGACTTCAAGTCCTGCAGCATGGGCCTGCTGCACATATGCCGCAGAGGCAAATGAAGAGATATTCCCCTTTTCATCCGTCACAGAAAACCAGGTCGGAGAAATCACATTCAGACTTGAAGCACCGGCTATACGATCTGCCAACGCATCATTCCCGCTGGCATAACTCATCTGATGCCATCCCAGACAAATTGCGTAATCTCTGGTAAGCGTGGTATACTCCAAAGCATTCCGGGCAAAATCCAGTTCTCTGGTCTCAGCGAGTTCTTTATTCTCTGCATACCCCACATACCCTTCTTTTGTCATCACCCGGCTCCATTCATCTCCTTCTTCCAGAAGATAGACCTCATTGGTCTTCTGAAAAAGTTCTGCTTTCTCTGATTCTTCTGTCCGGACTTTTATACCGCCGTCTTTTTCTTCCGGGTCAGCGGCCTCAGCCATCAGCTGTGACGGATCTGTGATGGCTATGATAGTTTGTGTATCCTCATGTTCCGTATCCAGATACAGATCCATGACCTGCGGCAGATAGTTGAGGCTGACATACCATCCATCGTCTCTCTGCAGTACAGCTGTACAGGACGTTTCCACATGCTGTCCATCTTCTGTATCGTAGCCGGAAATCCCCGGCGTATAATACCAGAGCTCCTCTGCCCGGGCGATCATACCTTTGCCGTTTGCTTCATCAATATACAAAGGACTTCCCAGAAGTTCTGCCGCTGTCTCCCAGGGCAGATAATATTCTGCCTGTCCCTCCGGACGGATCGCGTGAACCTGTGCCTGTTCTCCATTTTCCAGAACGATTACCGCTTCATTTTCTGCAATGTCACCGAAATACCCGGAAACATCTGCATATTTATCTCCCATCAATTGTTCCAGCGAGCCTGTTGAAATACCAGCGATCAGCAGTACTATAGCTGCACAAAGCGCCAGAACAGCCACCGTAAGTTTCTTTTTCATTTTTTGTGTACCCCTCATATACTAAAAATCGACAAAAGTATTATAGCAATTTCCACAGCATTCGTCACCCATATTTGTTGTTTTTCATAAAAATTTCACCCGGAAGATTCTTAAGAATCCTCCGGGCGGCAATATTACCTGTCTGACAGTATGTGTTGAAAATTGAGACGGCTGATCTTGCCGCTGGAATCGCACTCATAATCTCTCATATAGGAACCTTCCTCTGCAGTTGTGCACGCAGCAGCAATCTCTTTCGGGCTGGCCTTATGTGCATTAAGCATCAGTTCGACCCCCTGCCTGCGATAAGCTTTTAATTCATTGGTCAATTTTTTCTTAAAATTCTCTGCCATTGTTGCGATATACTTTTATTCCTCCCTGAATATATTAAGAATAAAAACCCATTAGGCCCACAGAAACACTGTGCTATTGTAAAAACATATAGTGGGGAAATTGCGGTGAGCACCGCAGAAATGAAGACAGGATTTATTGCCAAAAAGTTAGTGTATACTCCTTTCCAGCACATTGCTCTGTGGCATAATTATAGACCTGTCTTATCCTAAAAGCAACTATATTTTTCTATTTTTTTAGTCATTTCATGAAATAATGTACAAAATCTAAAAAAATGGTGAACTTCTTTACATTCTAAGAGCATATGGTATATAATGAACCATAAACTACAGATAGTATACACAAAAGCACATTCCGTGCTTTTACCGGAATTTTTATTTTCCCGGTAAGCTGACTACACGGTGAACAATCATAGAAGGATGTGATCATATGAAAATTGAGAGAATCAGCGACACACAGATTCGCTGCACCCTTTCCCGTGAAGATCTGGCTAATCGCAATATCAACTTGAGCGAATTGGCTTATGCAACGGATAAAGCCAAGGAGCTGTTTCGGGATATGATCCAGCAGGCA
>CALZMS010000124.1 GCA_945788595.1 uncultured Lachnospiraceae bacterium | reverse complement strand
ATCCAGAAGCCAAGCATTAAAATTGGCATACATATTGGCGGGTGTATTCCAGAGGATTGCCCGGTGACGGACTGTCTTGGGAAACTTATTCTCCGCCACCTGTCTGCGGAGGATCTCATTTACTATTTCATCATTTTTTAAGGCAATCTCTGAACCGCAGGCTGCCTGATACTCAAAGATCCTGTACAGCCAGGCCGTTGCTCCTGTATGGGGAGGGATATCCGTCATATTCAGCTCCCATTTTTCCATTTTCAGGCGGGTCTGCTGATTATAAATCTCCACAGCTTCCTTCAGCGCGTCCCAGTCGTAGGCGGTGCCGGTCTGTTCCTCGATGAACTTAATACAGTCCATATACTCCGCAACGGCATATTCCTGCACATTTTCCCGTTTCCAGCGAAGGGGAATATTCAGTGCATGGCTTTTGAGGCCGTGGCGTCTGTCCTGCAGCGCCGAAGTCATAATGGAGCCGTCACAGGGCATATTACAGGAGATAAAGCAGTGAGCCGCGATCTTCGGATAATCGTCTTCGATGGCTATGCCCGCCTCCAGAGACGGCAGGGGGCACACATCCGCCGGCAGTCCATAGGATTCGGACTGCTCAATATAATGCACCGGAGAATGCTGGTTAATCAGAGAAGGCAGATACGCTGCGAACTCCTGCTGCAGAACAACTTTGTAGCCTTTAAAGCCTTTCACCAACAGGATCGGCACCAGCTCGTCCAGAATAATGATTTTTTCTCCCGCTTTCCGGGCTTTTTCAGAATGAGGATGAATATTCTGATCCGCAGTAAACAGATCTGTCAGCATCTGCGTTACCTCAATAACCAGTGTATTCATGTTATTGCGGGCAGCCCTGAGTGCCGCGCCCCGCATACTCGCCATCATCCGGTCAAAAAAGGACGATACAGTAAGATAGGTAAACATCCAGCGATAGCGGAAAAGTGCCTTGACATTCTGGATAGGATGCTTTAAAAACCAGACGATCAGCAGATACCACAGCTTCAGCCATTGGGTGTAATCGTACCAGGTATCTTTAAGTCCTCTCCACTGACGGTGCTTTAATATGGCTGTTTTATTTTTGTACAGCCTTCCCTGTCCTGCCATTATTGCACCCCCTTTCTTTTTGCCGTTTTTTCAGGCTGATGCTCTCCACAAAAGCCTGCACACGGGTCATCAGCTGGCCGGAGCCGCTGATCACGTATTCCCGGTCTACGGTCATGATCGGAATATCATTTTTTTCCTTAATATATGCCGGTCCAATCAGCTTTTCATATCCCCAGAAATCACAGAATTTCGCCTGCTCATACACAATGCCGTCGGCATGAAACTCCTTTGCATAGCGAAGAAGCTCCTCGTGCCGCTGCATGACCTTTTCCTGAGACATAAACCGCGGACACATATTGGTATCCAGATAAAATCTGCACACCTGCTCCAGTGCCGGTTCTGTCTCCGAAAGCGGGATCTGCTGCCGTCCGGGAATCGTGCCAAAACAATATCGGTCAGTGACAACATAGGCTCTGCAGGCCTCCATGATCTCCGAAAAAGCATAATCATCCAGCTCTGAACCGACCACCACCAGTCTGGCTCGCCATTTATTTTTTTTGTCCGGTTCTCTGCTTCGCAGATCCTCCAGCGTTTCCTTCAGATACGGCAGGATCTTCGCTGTCGGACAGGCATAGGAAACCAGCGAAAGAATATGCATTTCTCTTGGCGTGATTCTGGGATTACTTTCTTTTCTGAGCTCAGATATTTCCTCAAAGATCGCGCACATTGCATTATGTTCCTTCACTGCCGCGCGGATGACCGCATCAGAAATGTCGATGTCGAAGCGGTCATGAAGAGGTTCGAGAAATTCATGGGTGATCTGCGTAACATAATGCTTCAGGCCATGCTCTGATACCTTCAAAGGCGCATCAATGATACCATGAGCAAAATTCTCATTGTCGATCAGTTTTAACTCATTGACATTCTCAACAACACGATTCATCTGCTGACACGTTTCTGACGCGCACCAGTAATCCAGGAAATTATAACCGCCCTCAAAGGCTCTCTCAAACAATGCTCTGGAATATCCACAAATAAATGATGACATATAATATTGTGAAATATCCAGTGAACCTGTCCTCGGTGCCCGAAGACGAACGCTAAATGCACGGTCCAGATTAAGAAGTACCTCCGGGACATAATAACAGGTATAGCCAACCGCCACCTTACCTTCGTCTTTTGCCTGACGCACCAGAGAGTTATTTGCTTCCTCCAGTAATTCTTCATAAAAATGTATGTGTTTCAGATCCTTCATTTATACACCGATTTCCTTTAAGATCTCTGTCAGTTTCTGCACAGTCACACTTTCTGCAGGCAGTTTCATCATGCTCTCTCCCTGAATGTCCAGAAGTTCAAGCTCCTCATCCTCGGGAATAAACCCGGCCACAGTAAGTCCCTCTGTATCCAAAAGCTTAAGCAGATTTTCATTTCTGACTCTGTTGATGATGGCATATTCTCTGGAGTACATATCCAGATCTTCCGCCACTTTTTTGATGGTTTTCAGCACATCAATGCCCTTTTTGGAGGAATCACTGACCAGGATCAGGTCTGTCACTTTCTGCATGACCCGACGGTTGATCTGCTCAATCCCGGCTTCTCCGTCGATCACCACATAGTCAAAGCTCTCTGTCAGTTCTGAAATGATATCCTTTAAAAAACTATTGACGGAGCAGTAGCATCCGGCTCCTTCCGGACGTCCGATAGCCATAAAACAGAAGCTGCCGCAATCCACGACAGTGTTTGTCACTTCATAGTGGGCTTCATTCATCACCTCCAGCGCCGATGGCTTATGGGGCGCCTTAAATTCATCGATAAACTGCAGCCGCACATCATTTACTGTATGATCTACAGAAATACCAAGGGCAGTAGACAGCCCCACCGCCGGATCTGCATCAATTGCCAGTATCTTTTTATCGGGATGGCGCTCAGTCAGAAGTCTCACCGTCAATGCGGACAAAGAAGTTTTTCCCACACCGCCTTTTCCTGTAAACGCAAATACTCGTTCTGCCATATTTTTTCTCACTTTCTCAGAGATTTTCTGTACAGTATCTTTTGCAAAAAAAGAACCGACTGCCGTTGACAGCCGATCCTTTCTTTGGATCTTTATTATTATAACAGAGGTGTTCGGTTATGAACAGCTAAAATATATCGCAGTAACCTGTGTTTTTTCACTGCTCAGACCGCTTTTTATGCCTCTTCTTTCATTGCCTTTTCCTGCATTTCCTGGATCTCCGGGATCATGGAGAGCATAGGCTTTTCGTCTTTGCCGTGAAGAACACGATCCACATAGTTCTTTGTACAGCGCATAACGATGGGTGAGAGCACCAGCACACCGATCAGGTTCGGGATCATCATCAGACCATTGAAGGTATCGGAAATATCCCAGGCCAGCTGCGCTTTCATCACAGAACCTGCCAGTACGATAATACAGAAGATCACACGGTAAACTTTCACAGCGCCTGTACCAAACAGATACTCACAGGCCGTTGCACCGTAATGGTTCCAGCCAAGTACTGTGGAATAAGCAAACAGAAGAATGGCAATAGCCACAAACGCTGAACCGATAAAACCAAAATGATTACCAAAAGCGTAGCTTACCAGTGAGCTTGAACCGATAGCCTCAGCGGCTTCTGTCATCTGTCCTGTGGTCAGATTGATGGCACCGGAGCTTAAGATAGTCAGAGCTGTCAGTGTACATACGATAATAGTATCCGCAAATACCTCAAAGATTCCCCACATACCCTGGCGAACAGGCTCTTTTACGTTGGAGCTGGAATGTACCATTACAGAAGAACCAAGACCGGCCTCATTGGAGAACACGCCTCGTTTCATACCCATCTTCATGGCCAGCGCAATACCGGAACCGACGATACCGCCGCCAACAGATTTCAGAGCGAAGGCGCCTTTAAAAATTGAAACAAATACGGCCGGGATCGTGCCGATATTCATGGCAATAATAATTACAGAACCAAGAAGATACAGAATAACCATAAACGGAACAACTTTCTCCGTGATGGCTGCGATTCTCTTCAGACCGCCAATAACAACGAGGGCTACTGCCACAAACAGGAAAATGCCGGTCGCCAGCACCGGAATACCGAAGGCTGTATTTACGTTAGTAACCATGGAATTTACCTGGCTCATATTGCCGATACCGAAGGAGGCCAGCAGACAGAAGCAGGAAAACAGAACAGAAAGCACCAGACCGATGGTTTTGCAGCCCTTCTTTGCACCGAGACCATCTTTCAGATAATACATGGCACCACCGGCCCATTCGCCCTTGGCATTTTTGCGTCGGTAAAGGATACCCAGAACATTCTCAGAATAGTTGGTCATCATGCCGAAAAAGGCAATCAGCCACATCCAGAACACGGCTCCGGTGCCGCCTACGGCGATGGCACCCGCTACACCGACGATATTACCAGTACCTACTGTAGCTGCCAGAGCGGTACACAGGGACTGGAACTGAGAAATACTCTTATCCTCGGTATGTTTGGTAACATTTTTGTCCCCGAAAATAGCACCGATGGTATTTTTCAGCCAATGACCGATATGGAACAGCTGGAAAAATTTCGTCAGGCAGGT
>CALZMS010000123.1 GCA_945788595.1 uncultured Lachnospiraceae bacterium | reverse complement strand
TGGTACGGATACAGGTCCCATCATTCTGCAGAAGGCAGTAGAGGTACAGCAGGGGGATACGCCGGAGATTCTGCAGCGCAGAGTCATGGAGCAGGCAGAATGGATCATTATGCCGAAGGCTATTGATCTGATCGCCAATGGAAAAGTAAGCGTAGTTGACGGGCTGGTTCGCATCAGCGAATAAAGGAATGTCCGGCAGAGTATTTATACCGGTACAGGAATACTGTGCCGCTGGAGGAAAAGAATGAAAGTATTAGTAGTAGGAAGCGGCGGAAGAGAGCATGCAATCTGCTGGAAGATTGCCCAGAGCCCGAAGGTAGATAAGATCTACTGTGCGCCGGGTAATGCCGGTATCGCCGAGTATGCCGAGCTTGTAGATATCAAAGCCATGGAGTTTGATAAGCTGGTGGCTTTTGCAAAAGAAAATGAGATTGACCTGACGGTGATCGGTATGGATGATCCGCTGGTAGGCGGCGTTGTGGACAAATTCGAGAAAGCCGGACTGCGTGTCTTCGGACCGCGTAAAAATGCGGCTATCCTGGAAGGATCCAAGGCTTTTTCCAAGGATCTGATGAAAAAATACAATATTCCCACAGCCGGATACGAAACCTTCGATGATCCGCAGAAAGCTCTGGAATATCTGGAGACAGCCAAAATGCCTATCGTATTGAAAGCTGATGGCCTGGCTCTGGGTAAAGGTGTACTGATCTGCCAGACGTTGGAAGAGGCAAAAGAAGGCGTAAAGTCTATCATGGAGGATAAAAAATTCGGTACAGCCGGAAATCAGATGGTTGTGGAAGAGTTTATGACCGGCCGCGAAGTATCTGTACTTTCCTTCGTAGACGGTAAGATCGTGAAGACTATGACCTCTGCCCAGGACCATAAGCGTGCAAAGGATGGAGATCAGGGACTGAATACCGGCGGCATGGGTAACTTTTCACCCAGCCCGTTCTTTACCAAAGAAATCGACGATTTCTGCCAGAAATATATTTTCCAGCCTACAGTGGATGCTATGGCAGCAGAAGGCCGTGAGTTCAAGGGTATTATTTTCTTTGGTCTGATGCTGACCGAGGAAGGTCCAAAGGTGCTGGAGTACAATGCCCGTTTTGGTGATCCGGAAGCACAGGTAGTGCTGCCCCGTATGAAAAACGATATCATTGATGTGTTTAATGCCTGCATCGACGGAACACTGGATCAGATCGACCTGCAGTTTGAGGATAACGCCTGCGTATGTGTAGTTCTTGCTTCTGACGGTTATCCGGTTTCCTACGAGAAAGGCTTTGAAATCAAAGGTCTCGAAAACTTCAAGGATAAAGACGGATATTACTGTTTCCATGCCGGAAGTGCTTTCGAAGACGGCAAGATTGTTACCAACGGAGGACGTGTACTTGGTGTGACCGCACTGGGCAAGGACCTTCTGGAAGCCAGAGCCAATGCTTACAAGGCAGTGGACTGGGTGGATTTTGAGAATAAGTATTATCGTCATGATATCGGAAAAGCGATTGACGATGTAGAGACGAAATAATAGTCTTTTGATTGATGCATATTATGTTTGCAAGGACATAATGGCCAAAGTGACTGACAAAGTAAATAAGTTCATATTTGATGTGTAAATAACATTGAAAAAATAACCGTTCATAAGGTTTTTGGCGACCGCCAGAGAACAGACATAAATCTGACGATGGGAGGTCGAATCAACTGAGTGCTGCGGTTATTTTTTCTTTGCCAATATCTATCCTGAGCATATGACCGGATGAGAGGTCAAATATCAGCGGTCAGATTTTGCATGAACGAAAGGAAAAAATAAAGATAAAGAAGCAACGGCCAGTTTCTTTGTTGCAAAAATGGACAGAATGTGATATAAACATAAACTGACTGTTAATGGGTTTTATAAATGAAGGGATTTACAATAGAATGATCGATGTAATCATGGAAGCTGTGCTTGACGCACTGAAAGCTTTGCCGTTTCTGTTTCTGGCGTATCTGCTGATCGAATATATTGAGCACTACATGAAAAAGGCGTCTCTGGAGCGTCTTCTTAAGCATAAGAAAACCAGCGTCTGTGCCGGAGCTGTTCTGGGCGTGGTGCCCCAGTGTGGTTTTTCCGTGACAGCGTCTAATCTGTATGCCACAGGGCTGATCTCAACAGGTACACTGTTGGCGGTATTTCTGGCCACCAGTGACGAGGCCATACCGGTACTGATGGCCCGTCCGGAAATGTGGTCTGTTATGGTGAAAATTTTGCCATTGAAGGTAGGTATTGCGGTGCTGGCCGGATGGATCACAGATTATCTCTGGAGAAATAAAAAAAGAGAACCGAAGTTCGAAAAGGTATGCGGACACTGCCATTGCGAGAGCAATCATGGCATCGTCAGACCGGCTCTGACGCATACCGTGAAGATGTTTCTGTTCATTCTGATCCTGAATATTTTGCTTGGGGTTCTTCTGGAATATTGCAGCGAAACCGTGATCAACACATTGTTCTTAAATGGAAGCATATTCCAGCCTTTTGTGGCAGCTCTGTTTGGCCTGATCCCCAACTGTGCTCCGTCTGTGGCTCTGACACAGCTGTTTATCCAGCAGCAGATCACCTTTGGTTCATTGGTGGCTGGCCTGTGTTCCGGCGCTGGTCTGGGTATGGCTGTATTGTTCCGGATGAATGAGGATAAAAAGGACTGTGTAAAAATTCTGCTGATCCTGTATGGCATTGCCGCTGTTGCGGGTATGGTGGTAAATATTATTTTTTAAGGAGAAAACGCTGATTGCAGGGAACGAAACATTCCTGAATGAACAGCGTTTTTTATTATTAGAATGTATTTTGAGAACATTAATGAAAATAGTATTCTTTCTTTACATTCTGTGCCCTCTGTGATATCTTGTATATAACAGATGTGAAACAAAAGAAAGTCGGTGAACATATGTATCTGGAATTTATAGAAATCGATTTTAACAGTGAAGAAGCCATTTATATGCAGCTTCGCAATCAGATCATCTGGGCCATTGCTACCGATGGCCTGCATGAAGGAGAAGTCCTTCCCTCCGTGCGGCAGCTGGCTGACCGAATCGGCATTAACATGCACACGGTCAATAAAGCGTATACTGTACTGAAACAGGAAGGCATCCTGACGATTGACCGCCGCAGAGGTGCTGTCGTGCGTATAGACGCGGATAAGCTCTATGCAATGGAGGAATTGCGTTCTGACCTGAAGTATGTGCTGGCCAAGGCCTTCTGTAAGAATATTTCCAAAGAAGAAGTGCATGAGATGGTCGATGAAATTTATGAGGAGTATAAGTAAGGAGAGCAATATGCAGGAAAAGTATACAGAATCAGCGAAAAAAGCTCTGGACCTGGCAAAAAAAGCTGCGCTGTCTTATGGACATGCAGCTCTGGGGACAGAGCATATTTTGCTGGGACTAATGGAGGAGTCTGAGGGAACAGCCGGAAAAGTGCTGAAAGAAGCAAAGGCTACTCCGGATAAATTAAAGGAATTACTGGATAAACTGGTACATGGGGAAAAAGATGAACGGGCTGAAAAAAAATCCCTGGATTACACGCCGAGAGCTGCCTATGTGCTGGAAAATGCAGTAGAAGAGGCCGAAAGCTTTCGCCAGGAGTCTGTGGGTACGGATCATATCCTGCTGGCGATGATTAAAGAGACAGATTGCGTTGCCGCCCGTCTTCTGGTCACTATGGGAATCAATATGCAGAAATTGTATATTGATACATTGACCGCTATGGGTATGGATATAGCTGAGGCAAAAGAAGAACTCCAGGCTATGAGAAACAGCGGTGAGGACAGTGTGGGCAATACACCAATGCTGGACAAATACAGTCGTGATCTGACAAAAATGGCAGCAGCAGGGAAATTAGATCCGGTCATCGGACGGGAAACAGAGATCAGCCGCATAATTCAGATCCTGAGCCGAAGGACAAAAAACAATCCCTGCCTTATTGGTGAGCCCGGTGTGGGAAAAACAGCCATTGTAGAGGGACTGGCCCAGCGGATCGTGGAAGGCACTGTGCCGGAAACTATTGCCGGAAAACGAGTGATGGTGCTGGATCTTTCGGGAATGGTAGCCGGCAGTAAATACCGCGGAGAATTTGAGGAACGTATCAAGAAGGTGATCGCAGAGGTTACGGAGCATTCCGGAGTGCTTCTGTTTATCGATGAGCTGCATACGATTATTGGAGCTGGCGGTGCGGAAGGTGCTATGGATGCTTCCAACATTCTGAAACCTGCATTGTCAAGAGGTGAAATCCAGATCATCGGTGCGACAACGATTACAGAGTACCGTAAATATATTGAAAAAGATACGGCCCTGGAGCGGCGTTTTCAGCCGGTGACTGTAGATGAGCCGACAAAAGAAGAAACTCTGGATATCCTGAAGGGTTTGCGTCCCTATTATGAAAGACATCATCAGGTGACTATCACAGACGATGCTCTGGAAGCAGCGGTGCAAATGTCAGTGCGTTATCTGAATGATCGTTTTCTGCCGGATAAAGCGATTGATCTGATTGATGAGGCAGCAGCAAAAGTCCGGCTGAATGGTGCCAAGATCCCGAAAGGTTTGAAGGAAGCAGAGGATGGGCTGTATCAGCTGGCTGCTGAGAAAGAAGAAGCCATTGTCCGTGATGATTTTGAACAGGCCAGGGCGATCCAG
>CALZMS010000122.1 GCA_945788595.1 uncultured Lachnospiraceae bacterium | reverse complement strand
CGCACCTCCACCAGAAGCTGCCACGCATGATCATAATCCAACGTACAATCCGCCAGCGGATACTCCTCCTTCAACCGCCGGATCACCTCCAGCGCCAGTTCCTTCTTCTCCAAAATAACTACCTCTTCCTAAGTAAAATTCTCCATTCAGTATACACCAGCTTCACAGATATTCACAACCAAAATAAAGGATAGATTTCATCCTTTTTCTTGGCTTTACATCCAATTATCTATGCTTTATTCCTGTATTGTTCCCGCTTACTGGACATTTACTTATTTTCTCTATGTACCACATCCAATTTACAATAACTCTCCGCAGCCACAGTCCCGAGCGAAGCAAGAGGAAGTCTGTCGTCAGAGCC
Organism: uncultured Lachnospiraceae bacterium; assembly: GCA_945788595.1. Classification (GTDB taxonomy): domain Bacteria; phylum Bacillota; class Clostridia; order Lachnospirales; family Lachnospiraceae; genus UBA11957. Next base: position 4,335 of record CALZMS010000122.1, on the reverse strand, counting down.
ATAAGTATCTTCACAAGCAACTTACCGAGCACGACTCCGAGACCTTAGGCTCGGAGCGAGCGCAGGGGAGCGCAGAAAAGAATATATATGTCGGGATACGGCATCTTGGGCTATCGTCCGTCACTCACACTACTATCTACTATTTAAAAACTGACTCTCCCGCACAGCCTCCTCATCCTCCGGATACACCTCCAGATACTCATCCATAAACGCCTTAGCCTGCGCAAAATCCAGCTTATACTCATACGCCACGATCCGGTTAAACAAAAGACTCTGCTTATCCTCATCCACGGCCACAGAAAGCCCCTTCTCTATACTTTCAAGAGCCCCGTCATAATCTTTTTCCGCAATACTGCAAAGCGCCAGCCCATTATAGGCCTCTGCCGCATTCTCATTGCGGGACAGATACTCCTGATACAGGGAACGGGCACTGACCCCATCGTTCATGGCCAGATACACCTTGCCAAGAAGCAGCCGGGCCTCATCAGAATTTTTACCTACCGCCTGCATCAGTTCATCTCTGGCTTTATCATAATACCCCAGAGTATAATTGAACAGGCCCCGATAATAATAATCTTTTACCTCTGTGCGGCCATCCTCTCCATTGTCAAGAGCCTGTTCAAGAAAAGTTTCTCCATTTTTTTCCATTCCATACTCCTGGCAGACAGAATAGATCAGCCAGCTGACTTCATAGCTGTCATCCAGAGCTACCGCCTTCTCAAAATCTTTCAGCCCGCGGTCTGTATCCCCTTTCTCCATATACACCGTGCCCCGCTTTTCATAAGCTTCGGCCGTATGGGTGTACTCCAGAAGATTAGTGTACGCTTCAGCAGCCCGGACAAGCTCTCCTCTGGCCCGGTAAGACTCTGCCAGATAATAATACACATCAATGGTAAAGGCATCATTAACATCCTTCATCTCTTCCAGGCTCTGCTTAAGCATAGTGATGGCTGATTCATATTCTCCCATCTCATAATAGGCAATTCCCAGCCCGCGATAATTTTCCGCCAGACGCTGGTCTGTTTCCAGCCCCTTCTGGAAAGCTTCCACCGCCAGTGCATAGGAACCGGACTCCAGATTTTTCATGCCCTCACTGTAAAACTTGTCTGCTTTGCCGCTGCACCCTGTAAGCACCAAAGCCAGTACAACAGCCGCTGTCATCTGCATTCTGCGTTTCATCCGCACTTCTCCATTATCCTTCCAGAACCAGGCCTTCCTGCCGCATTACATCGATCACCTGATTCACATATTTCTCACATAAACTGTCGTCCGCGGCTTCCACCATCACCCGGATCAAAGGCTCTGTACCACTCTCACGCACCAGAATACGTCCTTCAACCCCCAGTGCCTCGCTAACCTTTGCCACCTCAGCCTGCATGGCAGGATTTTCCCTGGCTGTCTGCTTATCCGCCACCCGCACATTCTTCAAAAGCTGGGGATAGATCTTTACCTCGCCCGCCAGTGTTCCCAGCGTTGTTTTCGTTCTGGTCAGCACCTCCATGATCATCAGAGATGTCAGAATTCCGTCACCGGTAGAAGCATACCGATTAAAAATAATATGACCGGACTGCTCACCGCCCAAACTGTAGCCGTTAGCCTGCATGTTTTCACTGACATATTTGTCGCCTACGGCTGTCTGCTCATAACGGATACCTTCTCTGTCACAGGCCTTGTACAGACCAATATTGGACATGACCGTGGTAACGATGGTATCGCCGTTGAGCTGTCCTTTTTCTTTCATATATTTGCCGCAGACATACAGGATCAGGTCACCGTTGATCACGTTTCCGTGCTCATCCACAGCGATACAGCGGTCTGCATCACCATCATAAGCAAAACCCACATCCAGCTGATTTTCTATTACATAGCGCTGCAGATATTCAATATGTGTAGACCCACAGTCTCTATTGATATTGGTGCCGTCCGGTGTATTGTTGATGACAAAAGTCTTGGCCCCCAATGCGTCAAATACACTCTTGGCCACAGAAGATGCACTTCCGTTAGAACAGTCAATACCCACCTTCCAATTCTTGTAAGAACGGGTGGGGATAGAAATCAGATAACCGATATAGCGGTTTCTTCCGGCCACAAAATCTACGGTGCGGCCGATATTTTCCCTGTGCGCAAAAGGAATCTCCGGAATCTCTCCGTCAATATATGCCTCGATCTGTTCCTCGATCGCCGCATCCATCTTCTGTCCATTGCCATTGATCAGTTTGATTCCGTTATCATAAAACGGATTATGACTGGCAGAGATCATGATACCGCAGTCAAACTCATCTGTACGCACCACATAAGCTACACTGGGTGTCGTCGTTACGTGCAGAAGAAAAGCATCTGCACCGGAAGCCGTAAGTCCGGCTACCAGAGAATATTCAAACATATAGCTGCTTCTTCTGGTATCCTTACCGATTACAATCTGTGCCTTGTGATCCCGGCCGAAGTACCAGCCCAGAAATCGTCCTACTTTATACGCATGCTCTACCGTCAGATTCACATTCGCCTCTCCGCGAAATCCATCTGTTCCAAAATATTTACCCATCTTATCCTCCAAACCTGTGTATACTTATAATCTACATATTTTATATTGAAACGCATGGGCTCACGCCCTGTTCATCCCTACTTTTTCCTGCACATTACAGGCAGTGTTATGCTTTATTATAGTCATCACAGCTGTTTTCGTCAACATGAGGACTCACTTCTTAGAAGTTATACCCTGTTCCCGGGCATAGGCAAGCACCTGCGGAAGCGCTTTTTCTTTTTCCACTCCAGAGAGATGCAGCTCATGCGCAAATGCCAGAACCTTGGAAAAAGCCGGTCCCGGACACAGTCCTGCCTTCACCAGATCCGCTCCCATCACGCAGGGTTTTTCCATCGTCTCTTCGTACAGCTTCAGACGTTCCAGAAGAAAAGCTTCCTCTTCTTCATCCCGAATGGCGCCATCTCTGCCCATACGGTCACTGAAGGACAACAGTAAAAGATCTCCCGGTACCATTGCTTCATCAAACATCCGATTGGTTGCTGTAAAAGATGCCCTGTCTTTTCCCAGCTGATGAGGGCGCATATGCAATTTCACCATATTCAGTACATATTTATTCAAATGTACCTCTGTGGTCAGTCTTTTCACAAAACGCTTTGCCAGCGGCACGCCTTCCTTTTCATGATCGATGGCCCGCAGTCCCATAGGTGTCATCCGGGTTGCCGAGCTTTTTCCTATATCATGACACAGTGCTGCCATCATCAGATCAATGGGAAAAGCAGCCTGATCCCTTCGCAGCGCCGCCTGATCGAGCACCATCATCGTATGGATCCACACATCCCCTTCCGGATGGGTAGCTGGATTCTGTTCTACACCGATTAGGGTCTGAAGCTCCGGAAACCAGATATCCAGCTGCTTCATCCGACGCATTTCCTCAAAAAACACAGAGGGCTTCGGTGCCTTAAGCAAGGCTTTTTCCAGTTCCCCCATAATACGTTCACTGGCCAAAGCCGACAGATCCATAGTCTCTGCCAGGGCAAGGGTCTCCTCTGCCACAGAAAAGCCGAAGCGGGCCGCAAACTGTGCCGCCCGAAGCACCCTTAAGGGATCCTCCACAAAGGTCGCACTGTTCACATGGCGCAGCACGCCTTTGTGAAGATCCTCAATACCGCCGAAATGATCTATAACCTTGCCGGTCAGCACATCCTCCATCAGAGCATTCATGGTGAAATCCCGGCGAAGAGCCGCTTTATACGTTCCCAGATACGGATCCACATAGACGGCAAAATCCTTATGTCCCCGTCCGGTGGCCTCTTCCTTTCTCGGCATGGCAATGTCCAGTCCATATCCCCGAAGGCCATAGATGCCGAAACTGGCTCCCATTTCTGTCCGTTTTCCCAGACTGTCCAGGATCTCTCCCAGTTTTTCCGGGGAAATGCCGTGGATCTCAATGTCAATATCCTTATTTTCCCTGCCCATAAGTTTGTCACGCACACAGCCGCCGACAAAATATGTGCTGCCGCCGGCTGCCTGTACCCGAAGTGCGATCTCATGGGCCATCTCAATATCTTTATTTCTCATATCAGTCATTTAATTTTGCCAGCTTAGCTGCCTGATCTGCACTGGTCAGCTGGTCAATGATCTCGTCCAGATCACCGTTTAAGATCTCGTTCAGGCGATGGCTGGTATACTTGATACGGTGATCCGTCACGCGTCCCTGCGGGAAGTTATACGTACGGATCTTCTCAGAGCGGTCACCTGTACCCACCTGGCTTCTTCTGGCCTCAGCCTCCGCGTCATGACGCTTCTGCAGTTCCAGATCGTACAGACGGGAACGCAGCACCTTAATGGCCTTA
>CALZMS010000121.1 GCA_945788595.1 uncultured Lachnospiraceae bacterium | reverse complement strand
AGAAACCGAGCTGTTCGCAGGAATTGAGAGATAACATGGAATGACTTTTTTGGGCGTGCTGATGATACTGAAATGTATACCGGTCTGCGGCAATGTACTGTACAGCTCAGGAGAAGCCATTCTAAGATGCTGCGGGATCACACTGCCATCGCCAGAAGCGGAAAACCCGGATGCCATAGCGCACTTATCGCACAATGGCATCCGGTTCTTCTGTATCCGCACTTCCCCCGACAATTTCCACCGACACCTTATTTGGAAGACAGATGATCGAAGCTGCCCGGTTGTGGATGGGCTTTGTTTTTACGCAAATCTGATCCGGACAGTAGGCACTTTTCATGTAGACAGTGCCGTTTTCGATGACGCAGATGTTGGTGTCGTGAATAGGGATTTCCAGGTCTTCATCCAGCGGATATTCTCCGTATACCTGACCGTTCACGGTGATACGGACCATAGATTGTTCTCCGGCATCCGCGGGACGGAAGATAAACCATAGAATACCGCCGAGAAGCAGCATGGCGATAAGAAAAATATAGTCTCTTTTTTTCATAATATACTCCAATTCGTTGCTTAAAATAACAGTATAAAAATCATGAAGGTATTACCTGATTTGACAGGCGTTTTCAAACAGAATGCAGGCAAGATTGAAAGAAGTATATCATGCCGGTAAAGAAAACACAAATCCTCAATATGTAGCTAATAAACATAGATTTTGTAAGACTTATTGTTTCCCGATGCCGGAATACTTATGAATTCTGCCATATCGGCAGTGGATTTTATTCTTTAATATAACAGAAAATAAACATCTTTCCCATATACGTTTGAAAAAACTGCGCAGACAAAAAAGAACGCACTTTTTATGGATTTTACAGAGTGCATCTGCTATCATGAAATAAAAAATGTCCTGTCTGAAAAGGGAATAAGAACCCGGAAAAAGGCAACAGACAGAAGAAAAACTATATAAAACATGGGGTAAAACAATGTTAGGAATAGGAATTGACACCGGCGGTACCTGCACGGACGCCGTAATCTATGATATGGGATCTCGAAAGATCCTCTGCGGAGGCAAGGCGCTGACCACCAAGGAAAATCTGGAGATCGGCATTGCCAACGCGCTGGATACGCTGCCGCCAGAGCTGGTAAAGCAGGCAGAGAGTTTGGCTTTGTCCACGACACTGGCTACCAATGCGGCAGTGGAGAATAAAGGATGCCGGGCGAAACTTTTGCTGATCGGCTTTGATCCTTCCATTATGGAGCATGTAAAGGATATCTATGCGTCCTATGGCTTTCGGGATATGGATCAGTTTATCATTATTGACGCGAAAGTGGAAAAAATATTTTCAGAGCCCTATGATCCGGACTGGGAGGATCTGCGCTGCCGGCTGCCGGAATATTTTTCGGATTGTGATGCTGTGGGTATTGTCCAGAAGCATCCCAGAGCCAACGGCGGTCGTTTTGAATTGACGGCAAGAAGGATCATGCAGGAGGAAATGTCTATTCCGGTGACCATCGCCTACGATATTTCTGATGAGGTGGATATCTTAAAAACCTGTGCAGGAACTATGCTGAATGCCCGCCTGATTCCGCTGATTGCGGAGTTTATGGAAGCGGTGCGGCATGTCATGGAGAAGCGGGGGCTGGATGTACCGATCTCCATCGTGCGAAGCGATGGAAGTCTGATGTCAGAGGAAATGGCCAGAGAGTGTCCGGTGGAGACGCTGCTTTGCGGTCCGGCTGCCAGTGTGGTAGGCGGAAGTACACTGGCAGACAGGGAAGATGCCATTATTGTAGATATGGGAGGTACCACCACAGATATCGCCATTGTCCGGAAGAAGGAGCCGGTGATGGCCACAAATGGCATCCACATCGGTCAGTGGAAGACCATGGTTAAAGGTCTGTATGTGGAGACCTTTGGCCTGGGCGGAGACAGTGCTGTGCGTTTTAAAAATCATGAACTGTATCTGGATACAGTGCGTGTAATCCCGCTGTCCATTCTGGCGGCGGAGTATGACAGTGTGCTGCCGAAGCTGAAAGCACTGGCAAAGAAGAAAAGATTCCACTCCTGCTGGATCCATGAGTTTTATGTACTGCAGAAGGATATTGGGGATAAAAAAGGATATTCTGATGAAGAACGGGCAGTCTGCGAGGCATTGAAGGATGGGCCGCTGATCACCATGGAACTGGCGGAACGCTTTGGCAAAGATCCGCATTTTCTGCGGCTGGAACGGCTGGAGCAGGATGGTGTGATCATAAAAAGCGGACTGACGCCCACGGATATGATGGTGCTGAAGGGGGATTTTGCCCGTTACGATAAAGAGGCGGCTGAGACGGCGCTTTTATGCTTTGCGCCGAACGTGCATATGCCCATTGAGGATATTCCGGATACAGTGTATGAACTGGTGGTAAGACGGATGTACCGCAATCTTGCCCGGATCATGCTGCGGCAGCAGTACGGAAAGAAAAAGGCTCTTTTTGCCGGGGATTCTCTGGAAGAACTTTTGGATGTGATGTATGAGCAGGCAGTGAAAACCCTGGATAATCCGGATGAAGTGGAGGAGGCAAGCCTGAATTTTAAATTAAATATGCCTCTGGTGGGAGTGGGCGCGCCTATCCATATTTTTCTGCCCCGGGTGGCGGCACTTTTGGGAACCCAAGCAGTGATCCCGGAAAATGCCGGTGTGGCAAACGCGCTGGGGGCTGTGGCCAGCCGTGTGGTGGCCAGAGTGCAGGTGCGCGTAAAAGCAGAGTACAAAGACGGCTACTGCTATGGCTACGAGGTGTTTGAAAAGGGTAAACTTCATATGTTCGAAAAATACGGTGATGCCGAAGAATTTGGCTTTGCTGTGGCCCATCGGGAGGTTCTTGAAAAAGCGAAGAAACAGGGCATCAAATCTTCTCCCAGGGTTGAGCTTGGCAAAAAACAGATCAAGAGCCAGGCTGATGATTCCGGCGTTTTATTTGAGACCTGGATTACAGCCGTAGCCACAGAAGAGTAATGTTGCGAAAGACAACAAATACGGACCGTGGAAAAAATTGGCGGAAGTTGCAGATTCCCCGGGAGATTATGTTGAAAAACGTCTGGGGCTGTGGTAGAATTTCAAAGATTATGGGGTGTTTTCACAATGGGGTTCTGTGGAAAAAACAGAAAATCATTGTGCGAAGTTATTATGAAAGGATTACGGTGAACAAATGAAAGCTTTTCTTATTCTGGAAGATGGACATGTTTTTACCGGAACCAGCATCGGTTCAAGGAAAGAGATCATCAGTGAGATCGTATTCAATACTTCCATGACAGGTTATCTGGAAGTGCTGACCGATCCCTCCTATGCCGGCCAGGCTGTATGTATGACATATCCGCTGATCGGCAACTACGGTATCTGCTATGAGGATCAGGAGTCCTTAAGACCCTGGCCGGACGGCTATATCGTTCGTGAACTTTCCCGTATGCCGAGCAATTTCCGCTGCGAAGATTCGATTCAGAATTTTCTGAAACGCTATGATATTCCCGGCATTGCCGGTATCGATACCCGCGCGCTGACCAAGATTCTGCGTGAAAAGGGTACCATGAATGGTATGATCACTACCAATGAAAATTACAATCTGGATGAGATTCTGCCGAAGCTGCATGCCTACAGAACTGGCAATGTGGTAGAAAAAGTCACCTGTACAGAAAAATCTGTGCTGAAGGGTGACGGCTATAAAGTTGCTTTAATGGATTTCGGAGCAAAGAATAACATTGCCAAAAGCTTAAATAATAGAGGCTGTGAAGTGACGATCTATCCGGCCTATACAAAGGCTGAGGAGATCCTGGCTTCTAATCCGGACGGTATCATGCTGTCCAACGGCCCCGGAGATCCGAAGGACTGCGGACCGATCATCGATGAGATCAAAAAGCTCTATGATTCCAATGTACCGATCTTTGCCATCTGTCTCGGGCATCAGCTGATGGCTCTGGCCACCGGCGCGGATACGCATAAGATGAAATACGGTCACCGCGGCGGCAACCATCCGGTGAAGGATCTGGCCACCGGCCGTGTGTATATTTCCTCACAGAACCATGGTTATGTGGTGGATACGGATCATCTGGATCCGAAGGTGGCTGTTCCGGCATTTGTCAATGTCAATGACGGCACCAACGAAGGTCTTTCCTATGTAAATAAGAATATTTTTACGGTACAGTTCCATCCGGAAGCCTGCCCCGGACCGCAGGATTCAGGATATCTGTTTGACCGTTTCCTGGAAATGATGGGAGGTGCAAAATAATGCCGAAGAATCCGGAAATCAAAAAAGTACTTGTTATCGGTTCTGGCCCGATCATCATCGGTCAGGCTGCTGAGTTCGACTATGCCGGTACCCAGGCCTGCCGTTCTCTGAAGGAAGAGGGTATCGAGGTCGTTCTGTTAAACTCCAACCCGGCAACGATCATGACAGATAAGGATATCGCTGACCGTGTATATATCGAGCCTCTGACCGTAGAGGTGGTAGAGCAGCTGATCATTAAGGAAAAACCGGACAGCGTACTGCCCACTCTGGGCGGACAGGCCGGTCTGAATCTGGCTATGGAGCTGGAGGAAAGAGGTTTCTTAAGAGAGCACAATGTGCGTCTGATCGGTACCACTTCCCAGACCATCAAAAAGGCCGAGGATCGTCTGGAATTCAAAAGCACCATGGAAAAGATCGGTGAGCCGGTGGCTGCGTCTCTCGTTGTGGAGACTGTGGAGGATGGTC
>CALZMS010000120.1 GCA_945788595.1 uncultured Lachnospiraceae bacterium | reverse complement strand
TTCCGAATTCGTCCAGACCCAGGGGATGGGCACTGCTGGGCGTTTCGAATCTCTGGGCCAGATTCTGAGAGATTACCAGCTGATCATAAATTGAGTTGTCGGTTACCACATCGATCACCAGGGTAATCACACCCACCAATGCAAGAAGCAGCAGGAAGATCAAACTCACGACAGCCATCTTATTCTTCTTGAATCGGCGGAACGCATCGGCCCAGAGCGACCGCGCCTTTACATCTGTGCTATTTTGCTTTTGCAAAGATTTTTCTGTCACGTTTCTTCCCTCCCATACTATGATATTGCGCTTTAATTCTCGGATCCACATAAGCATAAAGTATGTCAACCAGCAGATTTACCACAGAATATGTCAATGCCAGAAACATGGCTGACCCCAGTACCATAGGCATGTCCTTCGCCTTGATGGATTCGATCATAAATCGTCCGAGCCCCGGCCAGGAGAAAATGGTCTCGGTCAAAGCCGCACCGCCAAGAAGCATACCGAACTGCAGCCCGATCACGGTTACAATTGGGATCAGCGCATTTTTAAACATATGTATCCGGGTAATATATCCTTCTTTTAATCCCTTGGAGCGGGCAGTATCGATATAATCCTGCCGCATGGATTCCAGCATGCTGGATCGGGTCATTCGCATAATGCTGGCTGCACAGCCTGTGCCCAGTGTCAGCGCGGGCAAAATCAGACTTGGCAGCAGTGCGGCACCCTCACCCATGCCGGAGGATGGGAGCCACCCCAGTGTAACAGAAAACAGCATGACCAGCAACAGTCCGAACCAGAAGTTTGGCATTGCCACACCGATCAGCCCCAATACTGTAGTCACATTATCGATCCAGGTATACTGTTTCTTCGCCGATAAGATACCGATCGGCACTCCGATCAGCATTGCCACCAAGATACCTGCCAGGGATAAAATCAACGTATTAGGAAAATAACCCAGCACCTGCGGCAGCACCTCTAACTTTGTTTTCCAGGAAACACCGAAATCGCCCTGCAAAACATCCGCCATGTAGTCGAAATAACGAACAAATAAGTTATTATTCAGTCCCAGTTCTTCTCTCATGGCAATAATGGCTTCCTCTGAAGCCTGCTGCCCCAGAATCATTCTTGTCGGATCTCCCGGGGAAACGGCCAGAATAAGAAATACCAGAAAGGATACACCGATCAAAACCGGTATCATCATTAAGATCCGTTTAATTACATATCTGTGCATAAACTGTTCCTCCTCTGTTCTTATGCGATGGGAACCTCTTCAAAAGCCCCTTTCACCAGAAGCTGTTTATCCTTCATCATCAGTTTTCCCATTGCCATAACCGTATCTATATGTAAATTTTCATCAAGCAACACCATATCGGCATGACTTCCTGGCCGCACCGTTCCCTTTTCCGGATACAGTTCCAGAGCCTTGGCTACATTGCTGGTAATCAGCTGAATAGCGGTTTCCATCGGCACATTGAAATCCACCACCAGATTGCGAATAATCTCATAGAGCGGATCCATGCCGCCCACCTTGACCGCAACTACCTGATCCCTTGCTTCATTCCATACCGGAATGCTTCCATTCGAATCAGAGCTGACTGTGAGATGTTCGATACCTGCCTTCTGAATGACATCGTACAGCTCATCTGTTTTGGATGGCTCCGCAGTAAAATCTGCCCATCCGCCCAGTTCCATAAACCGGAGTGCAACCTTCGGATTGCAGTCCAGATGGGTTGGCCGGAAATGCTTGATCGGAAGATATGCTTCTTCAACAATTTCAATAATATCCTCCAGCTGTCTTCCACAGCCGCCCAGATGAATATGCAAAATCCCCGGCTTTCCTGAAATCAATGCTGCCATACGGATGTCTGACGCCAGTCGGATCAATTCCTCCTTCGTCGGCCTGGAGCAGCGGTGATCCGATATCGCCAGCTTGCAACCCAGAATTTCCTTTATATATACAATATCCTTGCTGACAGATCCGGTGACGGTCACTGGCGGATAGACGTATGCACCGGTAAGGCAATAAGCGGTAATCCCATCCGCATTGAACTCTTTTGTCTTTGCCAGCACATTTTCCACACTCTTCGTATAACTGTCAGTTCCCAAGAGACCGACTAACGTCGTCACACCGGCCTTAATGACCGTAGATAACATCAGCTCCGGTGTGCGGCTGTTAAATCCGCCCTCCCCTCCGCCGCCGGTCACATGCACATGCTGGTCGATAAACCCGGGTACTGCGGTTTTTCCTGTCCCGTCGATTACAGTAAGTCCGGGGATCTGCGGATGTAAATCAATTCCTACGGCGGCAACGCGATCGTTCGTTACCAGGATATCCACCTTTCCCATGGGCTGTGGATCAAATAGCTTCACATTCTTCACTAAATACAATTTACTGCTCCTCCTTTTCTTTCGCTTTATTTATGCTGTTGTCTTCGTTATAGAAGTATTCGTACTCATAGGCAGGAACCGGATATCGCTGGAAAAATCCTTCAATCTGCTTAACCTTTTCATTGTGTTCCTGAAATCTTTTTTTGTTTTCCAATATATATAGGCTGGCAAGAATGTCCGTCAGAGCGATCAGCGACGCAACTGAATTATGGAACACCATGTTCTTCGCGTTGCAGAATAAGGTTCTCGTTGCATTCTTTACGATCGGCGAAGACATCTTGTCGGTAAGCGCCAGGACTGTAGCGCCAATACTGGCAAGATAGCCGGAAAGCGCCACTGTCTGCGCCGCGTAGAACGGCAGCGTAATCAATACGAATACATCCATTTCCCCCGCATGGGTAAGAGCATCAAGAACACAGGCATAATTACTTACGTCCACCAGAGTGACATCAGCGCCGGTATCCAGCATTTTATTCCTGAAAGACTGCGCTACAGTCAGCGCTGTCTCATGACCGCAAATGTAAATCCGTTCTGCTCTGCTCAGTTCATGCACAAACTGGAACAACTCTTCATCGTTGAGATATTCCAGAGTGGAATCAACCAGATTCTTCTGATTTTCTTTCAGCTTTTTCAGCATTGCATCGCTGGCTTCATACTGTCGCGCTGAGGCCTCCAGCTTATGATTCCAAAAGAACTTGTCCTGCATATCTGCACGCATGGCTTCTTTCAGTCCGGCATAATTTTCGTAAGTGATCTTTTTGCAGAAATTCAATATGGTCGTTTCTGTCACCCCTACCTTTTCCGCCAGCATGCGCAGCGGTAAAAAACAGACTTCCTCCGGATGGACTAAAATATACTCTGCAACTTTTGTCTGGGTCCTAGTCAGCTCCGGCAAAATCTCCTGTATACACTTTAATACTTCCACAATGTCTTTTCCTTCTATTTCTCACTATAAATCCGTCAGGTGCGGCGCTTCAGACAGAAACACCGCATCAACGCCTCTCTCCAAAAAAAACCTGCACATTGCCTGCAGCGCAAACTGCTCTGTAGAATAATGGCCTGCCGCCAAAATGCTTACGCCTGCCTGCCTAGCCGCTTCATGAGAAGGGGCAAACCAGTCGATCTTTGGATTTCCAACACCAGTAAGAAGCAGACGAATTCCTGCTTCCCTGAGCATCGGGTAAATCTCTGTTCCCTCTGCACCACCTGCAATCAGCGCTATTTTTCCGTCCTGAAGCCTCTCTTCACTATAGGTATACAGCCTGCAGTCATGTCCCATCAGCTTTTCTGTTTCCAGCCGGACATCTGCTAACGTTTTCCATTCCGTACTGCAATACAGCCCCATGACGGCACCGCCCTCTTCGAAGAAAGAATGATAAGGAAAGATGCCCAGCGCTCTGGCCAGACTGATGCCGGTAGAATACGGACTGACCTGGTCCAATGGAAGATGAAGACTATAATGGCTGATTCCCTTCTTCTGCATAAACGCCCTGTCCTCATCAGAAAAATTTTCCGCCGGTAAGCCCTCCGGGTGCTGCGCACCTGGATGATGAGTAAACAGCAGACAGTTTTCCGCCTCTGCTTCCCTGAGCTTTTCTATCACCTGCCGTCCGGAAAAAGTTGCTGTATAGACCTTTTCAATCCATTCCGTATGATCTGCCAAAAGCCCGTTTGCAGCTAAATCTTCGTATTGCGCGGGCTGAAAGAACGCATCCAGTTCCTGATACAATTCCTTTGCCTTTCGTCTCTTTCCGCCAGTCATTCCTTTTTCCATTCATTTGCTCCATTTTTATTATTTTTTTAATGTAAATACTCTATTTTTTTCATTATACCATCACACTTTTGCATGCGCAACTTATTTTTATATATTAAAAAAAGTATTATGTATACTTGTCACACTTTCCGCCGTTTGCCCCTCTCATTAGTGCCCGGCGGCGCTTTCCTGTTTCACTTCAAAGTAAAATTATTTTTGTGACAATCTATGACGCCTTCCTTCCGCAGCCTGCTGATCTCCGCCGAAAGACCGCTGCGGTCAACTTCCGGGAGTTTTACACTTTTGAATCAGAAAATTCATTCTAAGCATTGAAAATGTTTAATTTTTTCGTCAATTCTTTGGGATTTATATTACGTCTTTTTGCGTCTTGTGTCACAATATATACATATATATATCATTTCGGAGGTCGGCATGAGAGTTCGTACCAGTAAATCAAAAAATACAACACACTACTACATCATCAAGACTTACTATGCTACGCGCGGTATCGAAAGAACCATTACCGTTGAAAAACTCGGAACAGATACTGAAATCAGAGAAAAGACCGGCAAAGATCCTGCCGAGTGGGCAAGG
>CALZMS010000119.1 GCA_945788595.1 uncultured Lachnospiraceae bacterium | reverse complement strand
GCTGCGCTCGCTCCGAGCCTGTAGTCTCGGAGTCGTGCTCGCTAAAGTCGCGCGAAAACATATAGGACACTCTGCGCTTCGGGCACGGTTTTCCTGTTTTTGGCAGGATTGAGTTGGATCGAATTTAGATTTTATTGTGATTATTATGTTCTCTGTTTTATGCTCCTCAGACAATTCTGAATATTTATGATTTCTTATATTGTGTATTGTTTTTTCTGCATCTTCATGTCATAATGAATCTGCAGATTTTGTCGAAATATCGTATTTCGGAACCTGAGTCGCTTGCGGCTCTTTCTTTTTGCACTTAATTATTTTCACACAGGAGAGAAACCTACAGCTATGGTATTTTCAAGTTTATTGTTTGTGTTCTTTTTTCTGGCCATTCATCTGGTGGTCTATAATTTTATCCAGCCCAAATATCGAAATACAGTACTGCTGATCAGTTCACTGATCTTTTATTCCTGGGGCGGACCCCGTTATCTGATCCTTTTGCTTCTGGATACGGCGATTGCCTGGCTTTCTGCCCTTTGCCTGAACCGTTGGGATGCCGGCAGTAAAGAAGGACTCAGAAACCGCAGGATCTGTATGGCTGCGGGCATTGCAGGTATGCTGCTGATTTTGGGTATTTTTAAATATCTGGGCTTCTTCTGCGATACCTTTGCTTTTCTGATTCCGGCACTTGAAGATGTACCTCGTCTGGTGTTGCCCATCGGTATTTCTTTTTATACATTCCAGCTGATCTCCTATGTTATGGACGTGTATCGGGGCGATGTAGAGGCGCAGCCGGCTTACTGGAAGCTTCTTTTGTATTCCAGCCTGTTCCATCAATGTATTGCCGGTCCTATCGTTCGATATGAAACTGTAGCCGGGGAAATTGAAGAACGTCATGTTTCTCTGAATGACCTGTATGTCGGCATTCGCCGTTTCAGTATCGGTCTGGCGAAAAAAGCGGTGCTGGCCAACGGATGCGCTTCTGTGGCAGACACTTTAATGCCTGCCGGTGTGGAATCACTTTCGGCCCAGCCGGCCATGGCTATCTGGATCGGTATGATATTTTATATGCTGGAAATCTATCTGGATTTTTCCGCGTATTCGGATATGGCTATCGGAATGGGACGTATGGTCGGTTTTCACTATATGGAAAACTTTAACTATCCCTACACAGCAGTATCTGTGCAGGATTTCTGGAGAAGATGGCACATTTCTCTGAGTTCATTTTTTAGAGATTATGTCTATATTCCGCTTGGCGGCAGCCGCTGTTCTCAGCAGAAATATATCCGCAATATGGTTGTTGTCTGGTTTCTGACCGGTCTCTGGCATGGTGCCAGCTGGAACTTTATTTTCTGGGGACTGTATTATCTGGTCTTCCTTCTCCTGGAAAAATTTGTGATCGGAGATAAGATTCCCGGAGCATTAAAACATGTATACACATTGATCGTTGTCTATTTCGGCTGGATACTGTTTCGCTTTACAGATCTTCACGAACTCGGCACAGCGCTTAAATGTATGCTCGGTCTCGGCGGTGGCTTTACCAGTATGGCAGTGACCACACAGTTTATAGGGCATATTTTCTTCCTGCTTTTTGCCATTATAGCAGTAACACCCTTTGGCAAGCGACTTCGCCGTACTTTGTATGAGCTTGGTAAAGAAAACAATATCATTTACAATATTCTTAATATTACGGAAATGCTGACGCCGGTATTCCTTCTGCTTATTTCGCTGCTGGCTCTGATTGGTGACAGCTACAACCCGTTTTTGTATTTTCAGTTTTAAAGAGGTAAGTTATGACAGACAAAAAACTTCTTTCTCAGCAGAAAAAAGTAACCCGTCAGTTCCGCACCATTGGATGCATACTGTTTATCTTTGTGCTTCTGTTAGGTGCACTTATCGGACTTCTTATCCCGCTCAGGCCGGATGTCTCAGAAGTAGAAAACCGAACGCTGACTAAATTCCCGGAATTCACTCTGGAAACATTTTTAAACGGAGAATATTTCTCAGATATCTCCACTTGGTATTCTGACACTTTTCTGCTGCGTGACCAGCTGATCACTGCGAACCAGAAAATCACTGCGCTTTACGGTCTAAAGACAGATGAACAGATGATCGGTGCAGATATACAGGCAGATGAAATCCCTGTAGAAACTTCTTCTGTGCAGCCGGATACTTCACAGACAGCGCTTTCTCAGACAACTTCTTCTACTGACACCCAGTCTCAAGTCGGTAACGGAGAACCTGTTCTTCCCGATTCTTATAAGATGGAAGAAGCTGTACAGGCTCAGATTCAGAAACGTCTGTATGTAAAAGACGGGGCCGCTTATACGATTTACGGTTTCGACCAGTCTGCTGCCGATATTTATACAAAAGCCTTATCAAACGCTGCTGCCGAACTTTCAGGCCAGACAAATGTTTACTCCATTCTGGTTCCCCTGAATTCAGGTGTCATGCTGGATGAACAGACACTGGAAAGTCTGGGCGGTTCAGACCAGAAACAGACCATAGATTATTACTATAATTCCTACAAAGGTGTAACCGGTATTGAAACCATCGATACGCTTCGGGAACACAACAGTGAATATCTGTATTTCCGTACAGACCATCACTGGACAGCACAGGGAGCGTATTATGTGTACCGCAATTTCTGTCAGGCAAAAGGCTGGACGCCGAACGAGCTGGATTCCTTCGAAACCATGCAGTTTTCACCTTTCCTGGGTACATATTATACAAAGCTGAACAAGCCATCGGATATGGAAGCTAATCCGGATACCGTTACTGCCTATATTCCCCATGGCACCAATACTATGACTTATCAGGATAAAGATGGTCAGGAATATGAGTGGAATGTTATCCGTGATGTCAGCAAAAGAGGTTCCGGTTCCGGATACGCCACCTTTATTGCCGGTGATAATCCTATGTCCGTAATCCAGAATCCAAATATCACGGACGGATCTTCCTGCCTTGTACTGAAAGAATCCTACGCCAACTGTCTGGTTCCGTTCCTGGTAGACCATTACCAGACAATCTATATCGTGGACTTCCGCTATGCCAACGTAAATGTGGTGGATTTCATTAAAGAGAAACAAATCCAGGATTTCATCGTAGTAAATAATATCGGCATTATCAACTCCGAAAGTGTTGCCACAACAATCAAAGGACTATTGTAATTACCGTTCTTCAAAATGTAAACGGTAGATCCCAAGTACCTTCACTCTGCCATGCGCTCTTGCAATAATAGTCATAAATATTACAGCCGTACAAAAAGTTAAGTCTCAACTTTTTGTACTCACTATAGGAGTAAAAGTTATGACTACACAAACAAGCATCATCGCACAGCAGACACGACTGCGCCAGTGGGCAGAGCAAATCCGGGAATGCCACAATCGTCCGGCAGGAATGGATATTCAAACCTGGTGCAGTCAAAACAACATTACAAAAGCGAATTACTACTATCGGCTCCGCAGAGTTCGCGAAGCCTGCCTGGATCGGCTCCAGGAAAGTACACCGGCTTTTGTTGAGATTTCCCAGACATCGCCAGCAACAGTTCCGGCAGTAGAAACGACACCTGTCAGACCGGTTTCTGCCAGTCATCCACCCGTGGCCCGTTTACACGGAGCACATGGGATTTCAGTTGACATATATCCGAGTATATCCGCAGATATTCTCAGACTCCTCATGGAGGCCATTGCACATGTTGAATGATGCGTCAGGTTTCAAAAAAGTATTTTTGGCAACAGGCTATACGGATCTGCGCAGAGGTGTGGATGGACTGGCGGGGATCATCCGCTTTCAGTTCCAACTGGATCCGCATGATAAAAATACTCTGTTCCTATTCTGCGGCAGACGCAGTGACAGGATCAAAGCCCTGCTCTGGGAAGGCGATGGTTTTCTTCTTATGTATAAGCGCCTGGACAGCGGTGCTTTTTGCTGGCCGCGGTCTGCGGATGAAGCGTTACTGATCTCACCTGAACAGTACCGGATGCTTATGCAGGGACTGGAGATACAGGCCCGCCATCCGATCCGGGAAATATCCGATCCGCCGGATGCCATGTGAGTTGTACAAAATGCTGAAATTTATTTTCTATGGATTCGGCTTGAAAGCTGCAGGTTCAGTATTTTTGAGTGGTTATCCACGGCCGCCGCCTTTTTCGTGCATACTGCTCCTATATTGGGGCAGGGATGCACTTCCTGTGTGGATAACACAGCTGAAAAGTCATATAGCCATGACTTTTCAGCTGTATTATCCACCGTCATTATGACGAATGCCACATCTGCAGAAAGTGGCGGTAATACACTGTATCTGTTATAATCATAACCAGAAAAAAAGCAGGAGTTTCCGGTTATGACATTCAAGTATACAGAAGAACAACTGAATACGCTGGACAAGTCGCTGCTGGTACAGCTTTTCCTGGGAATGCAGGACCAGGTGGAAGAACTGACCCGCCAGACAGCCGCATTAAATGACAAGATGCAGCTTATGATGGAGCAGATCGTATTATCCAATAAAAAGCAATTCGGCCGTTCAAGTGAAAAAATGTCTGACACAGCACAGATCTGTTTCATGGAAGTTGATGGGAAGATCGTCTTTTTTAATGAAGCAGAAGCGGTCTGTGACCTGAATGCCCCTGAACCGGAAGATCTGGAACCGCGCCCGGAGAAAAAGAAAAAGCAGACCGGTAAAAAAGCCGCCGATATAGCAGGACTTCCAGTGAACCGTATCGATCATTACCTGACTGCAGACCAGC